>CAZPHU010000077.1:0-16476 GCA_964586285.1 uncultured Fibrobacterota bacterium
GTATTCATGAGGCGGTTGAAGGGATGAGTAAATCGTTACGTGTTGCATTTCAAAAATATTATCTTGAGCAGCTTTGCGGCAAGGAAGCGGCCGAGGCGCTTGATACCGACCGCTCTGGATCGCTCTTTCAGGGATCAGCTGCTTGTTAATGTGGATCGTGAGACTCTGGACCGACGGTGGCCGCTAATTATCAGTTTGGCAAGCAGCCGGTTTGATGCGGGCGGGTGCAATTAGCGCCCGCCTTTTTTTTGTTTGGGGCTTGCTTAGTCATCTTCGATACGCCGGCTTATCGGGGAGAGAAACAGTACCGGTTGAATCAGAAGAAGAAATTACTTTAGTGAAGGCTGTAAACAGCCGTGACTTGCTGAAATACTACTACCTAGACTGAGCGTTTCTCTCGCTGCGATTTGCTCAATGTCTTGGGCAAAAGAATTTCAACAATTTTTTGAATACCGCCGGCGGGTATTTTACGCAATTGCTTCAACCTTTCCGGCCTCGAGGCATCGAGCAAATCATCCACTCAGAACCGCCTACTATTTTCAACAAAAATACGATCGTTTATATTATAGTATCGGCAGTGATTCGGAATTTTAGATACTCAAGCATGGATGTTTGACTATGACAAAGAAAAAAGGCTACAAGCAATTACTCTTGTTGACAATAACTTTTACTCTTACCGGGGTTGTGATGTTGGGCTTGTCGCTTTTGGACAGCCCCCTTTTTCAGGTGCCCGCCGCCCTTGCCGCATCCATCACTCCCATTTTCGCGGCCGGCTGCACCTGCGTAATCCGCAAACGCTACTTCACCGAACCTTAGGCTCATGGTCTCAATCGAAACGCTTTCATCTCAAATTTGCAAGATAATCACCACTCGCTCAGCTTTTCCTGCCTCCAAACGGGTTTTAAGAGCCCGGGGGAGGTGGAGCACATTTTGCAAGAAAACTTCTATGCGCGCATCCCTGGTTTTCAAATCAAAATCTTGGTGGTACGGGAGATATGTCCTTTAGAGAAAACTCGTATCACCCTATTCACGATCGCTGAAAGTCTATTTAATCGATCATAAACTGCTCTTGAGCGATCGTGTCACAGCCCCAAAATAGAAGGAGAGGCAATCATGGCTAAATGTGGCAAGCAATGTGATTACAGATGCGGTATAAATCTATCAAACATCGGCGGTCTCGATGTACGGTTCAGGTTAAATCTGTTCGTACTGTTAATATTGACTCTTTTGGTCTTTGACTCAAAGGCCGACGAGATTCGTGTCGGTTTGCAGGCCGGTATGAATTTGACCGGTTTTACCGCCACCAATCTAAGTCTTCATGAACCCGCCGCGGGAGCGGGGTTCACCGGGGGAGCACATATCGAACACTTTATAGGACAGACTTTCTCGATTCAATATTTGGTCAGCTATAATTACCTGCGCCCTCGGCTTATCGATGATAAGGGGGTGGCTCCCACAACAATGGAGGATGGGCGAATCTCCGAGAGTGACAATAGATTATACAACAATCAAACATACGAACTGACCACCGCCGATCTGGAGATTCTACCGGGATTAAACGTATCCCTGTATCCGGTTCCGGTTAAGTTGAGCGTTTATCTTGGGACAAACATCCGTTATCGCTATCGCATATCGCAGGAATCGGAAAACTTCGGTACTCCCAGGGAGACGTCGACTCGCGGCGGATTCAACAAATGGGATCTGCTTCTTTCCGGGGGATTGCGGGTAAAAACCAATCTGAACAGTAAAGTATCAATGTTTCTGAACAACACAATACACTTTGGAATACGTCGACTCGATGATTCTTCACAAAACACCTTGATTTTTCCCGAATCCAGGATGGTTTCCTACCAGGGTATTTTGGGCGTTAGCCTGCGGATATGGGAAAATGCGGCGGAACAAGACGATAGGAGTAAAAGTCGCGAGGGGCTCCCGTTTTAAAAGAATCGGGGATGTAGGGACATCATTGCATAAGTGATAAACTTAGGCAGTTTCTGAGATATGGTCTATATCTTTTCTTTCTTGGTTCCAAACTCTTTTAATCCGATAATTAAGAAAAAGTACGACATGCCCCTCCGTCATTCATATCATGCAAGCTCACTTCGAACTCCCACATAATGTATTACCGCCCTGGTTGCCCGCAAATGCTCCGCGGTGTCAAACTTGTTATGTATTCAAAAGTATACATAAAATACCGGACAGTGTGCATCCTCGGGAAAGCTTATATATATTATCAAAAAGGAAACGGTCTGATACACTGGCGGGATCTAACAACATTGTTTTCTTTTGGAGGAGGATGTAATGAAGTACCAAACATTCACAAGAACCTGCACGATCATCGGTATTGTCGCCGCGGTTTTGATTTCATGCTCAACCGGTGATAAACCGACGGGAGCAAACACGCCTAATTTTGAAGGAGAAGGGAGCGCCGTAGTTTATCTACCTGACGAAATACCGAGCGACTTTTTAGCAAAGTCAAATGATTCATCAACAATGCGCATACCTCCGACATTATCCCTGGTAATTACGGGAAGAGGAATGGATTCTATAGTGCGCAACTGGTATCTGGACAGCTTGCCCGATGAACCGGTGGTTATTTCCGGTATCCCGGCAGGGTATAACAGATTTTTCGAGGGCAGACTCATCAAATCAGACGGCGAGGTTTCGTATAGCGGCCGCGATACGGTAACAATAGAGGCGGGCAAGACGGTGGATGTGCATCTTGTTCTAAAGCCTGTGAGACAAGAGGGAAGCGCTTCGGTATGTATCGAAATAGAAGGACTGCCCTCCAGGTGTGGAATAGATACGGTAACCCAATGTTTTGAATTCAATGTGACTAATCCGATGTTTAGTTACTATGAACCTTTTCTGGCTGGGTATTTATCTCTTTCCAGATTTGCAGATACCATCATAGGGGAAATGACTCCCTATTATTATGAGGGCGACAGTGCACTACTTCCCGTCCAAATGGTGAGTGGGTATGCGATAAACGATACTACCTACCAGTTGTATACGAGTGCTTGTGATTGCTGTGCTGTTCTGGATATGGAGATTTATGTAAATGAAAGCGGTATTCGGGGATGGGTTATCAAACCTGACTATTATCCGGGACCGGAAAGGCTTGACCTGTTCGGTGGGCAAATGGATTGTCAAAGTATCCCGCAACCTCATAATCCAGACGATACAAGCCTGCAGTGCTTTACGTTTTCCGGTATTCAGGAACAGGTTGCGGATACTTTTGAGGCAGAACTGAAACTAACAAGAGTGGATACGATGGCCTTCGGAAAGGTCTTCGTGTATGGATGGAATGGATCTGATGTGTTCGAAAGTGCGGTAGAAGGTAGATATGTCAGTGCAACTAACAGCTATGACATTCGAACTTATGCGCAAACATATGATGGATTCCATCTTACGTTTACACAGCACCTGGATACTATAACAGGTGAAATAACCCCGCAGAATGTTGTCGATACCCTGGTTACGGGTATACCAATCTACGGCCACGAAAATATCTGTGGAAAATGGACCGAAGGACTGAGATAGCTGATTAAGTCCGCTCAAAAACTAATACTTCAAAATAGCGTGGGTGTGAGTTGGCTACCTGACAAGGGGGACAAATGTCCCCCTTGTCCTTTTTATTTGCTGCTGCCATTCTTGTCCCGAAGATTCGGCGAATCGTCATCTATCCACGATATTTGCCCCAAACACAATAACCGGGCATGTGAATCATTCGGTTGCAGACATCATTTTGAGTGTTTTCCCATTCTCTTGCCTTTATTGGCCTGTATCCTCCGTTTTTTCGGTGACCTTGATAGTATAGTCTCCATAAAAACGTGGATATTCGTAAGGATCGTGCAATATCTTCAGAAAGTACTCTCCTGTATAATCGGCCCGGAATGGAAAAGTCTCATCAAGCTGAGGTGACGGATTAAACACCCTCAGTGCGCGGAAATAGTGATTACTGTTACGATCATCACCCAATTCTATTCGCAGGTTTTCCCTGGACGCGTTGACGTGTATAACGTAATTTTGTCCGCTGTCGACGGCAAAACCTAAGAAGTCGCTATTTTGGTAGGTTACATATACTCCTTGTTTCTCACTACATGAGTCACACCCGCCTGAGCAAAAAACTCCACCCAATCGGTATCGCCGCTGGTCTGTTTTTTGTTTTCCAGTCCCCTGAGTTTTGATCCCCGATTCCGCTGCTTTGCCGGACTTGCTGGATTAATTTGGCGCAATGGCCGGGTGGATAAAGTTTTTCAGGAGCGCGGGGCGCAAAATATATTGAAAGAGCAAAACCTATAATTAGAGAGTGTTGCGAAACCTCTAGGCGAGGGCATAATCCTAAATCCGCTACTTCCCGTTTCGGAAAACCTGCGGTTGCGGGCATTATTTTGCGGCAGAGGGATGCATCATTCACCAGAAGGCTTGGGTATTTGTGTGATGTGATCGATATAGGAAAGATCTTGAAAAAGCCATACGGCAAACTTTCCGGGGGACAGCGGCGTAGCTGCGATCTCGCACGGGCGCTTCTCAATGTCCAGGCCGTCCTCTTTTTACCGGGCTCGATCCTCAGACCGGGGTGAAAGTGTGGGAAACTATCCGGGAGTTGAGGAATAATTGTTTCAATCTAATAATTGCGTAGGATGTCATATGGAGAAATTTTCGGTCGGGCTTTTTGTCGTTTGTGTGTTGTTTTCAACGGCGCTTATGGTTTTGTTTATTCTGGTTAATCTACCGTATTACAGAATTTGTTACGGGGAGAAAACCACACCTGTTGTCTTGCGAACAATCGGGTTGAATTTTTTGGCCATACTTTTAGGCTGGTTTCCGGTTATATATTTATGGCCTCAATTCAGCAGACAAATACTACTGCCTCTTGCGGGAATAGTAGGCGCTCTGGGGTGTGTAGGGAGTCGTTTCATTTATCATGAGATCATTCCGGAAGAGCTGGCAAAGAGATTGATAGAACTTGTCGAACAGAAGTCGCAGTCCGCTGGTTCGACGGAGAGCAAACCGTCGGGGCGGGAGAGTGATGGCATAAAATGACTAAACGATGGAAGAGGAAACATCTTATTTGAATGGTAAAGTATCACTTCGTAAATGGCGTATTGAAGATGCCGGGGAAGTAGCCCGGTTGGCGAACAACAAAAAAATATGGGATAATCTTCGGGACGAGTTTCCCCACCCTTACGCTGAATCTGATGCAAAGGGGTTCATCAGTTGGGTGAACGGTGATGAACGGGTGTATTCAAGAGCAATCACCTTTGATGACATCCTCGTGGGGTGTATATCCATAGAACTCGAAGAGGATGTTCTCAGGTACAATGGAGTTCTTGGCTACTGGATCGGGGAGCGTTACTGGAATAAGGGGATAGCAACTCAAGCAATTAGTCAAATCACGGATCAGGCATTTTATGATTTGCACATAATACGTATTTATGCGAAGGTGTTTGCAACAAATCTTGGTTCGATGAGAGCATTGGAGAAGGCAGGGTATTTAAAAGAGGGGCTATTCAAAAATGCAGTTTTTAAAAACAAAAGTTTTATTGATCAGGTACTTTTCGCTAAACTAAAAACATGAATTTATTCTCTGTCATATCGCAAATACAATGATGTGCTGGAAAAATTTGATGAGGAGGAAGGGATTTTTGCTCAGATGACATACAGCTTCAAACACAATGATGCTCTAACGCGTTGGTTTTGCTCCTCCCCGCTTACCAAGGGGAAGGCCGGGAGGGGGGGCGTTTGTCAGGTCTAAGGCAAATGTCAATCATTTTGCAACGGCATTTTTTGGGGAGAGGGGCCCTAAATCCTAAACAAACTACTGCCTTAAAGTTTTTGTTTTAGAACAAGCGCGCCTTTTTGTGTGCCGATGCTTTGAGCAATACGATCGCATTTCACTCTGAGAATGAAAAAGAGTCTCGGGTCTTTGATGTTCCACAATCCTTCGTAATTGCCCTGTCCTTTGGCAATGATCAGATCTGCTTGATCGAATTTTTGTTTAAAATCGACGGTCGTATGGTTTAGGAGTAATCCGGGGTAGCCGCAACCGCTTGATATAATATCAGCTTCCCGGTCAAGCCCCACCTGTAGAGCATCCTCGAGGGTAATATCATTGATAACCGGCCGCCCCCGGGTTGCAAATGTTACGTGTATATCGGGATACATTCTTTTTATATGACGAATAAGAATTCGGTCAAACACGATTTCTCCGGCATTATCTCCTATGTAAAGGACGTTTTTTGCTTTTTGAAGAAGTGAAGAAAACGGTTTGAAATCATAGATCGAGAATTTCAGCAGGGGAATGTTTTGAATTTCTTGCTTGATATCGATGCTTCCATGGTCCTTGGCCCCAAAATCAATAATGTTTCCAGCCGCGGCTTTCTTAACCGCCGTCTCCAGCGGTGAGCCCGCACTCAGCACAAATGATTCAAGATAATCAAAATATTTCAAAACCACATTGTTGGATTCCTTTTTAAGCTGCTCGTACGGGTCAAAAAGCGCTACGTCTTCGAAAAATCGTGTTCTTATGAGATCCAAAATTCTTACGATGATCTGCTGAGGAGATTCGGATAAAGCTTGCTCCAGCATGATTTTCATCGTCTCATCCAATACTACCTTTGATTTCTGATCATCGAGGCCAACCAGTTTCGTGGTAGAAAGGGCCTGACGCAGAATGCACGGGTAACAATCAACGAAAAGTTTCACGATAAACGTCCCATTTTTCAGGTTGTTAGGTTCGGATGACACAAAAATATTTTCATTCAGCGAAAAATAAAAGCCCCAAAAAATATTGAAAGGATGGGAATAACTAAAGACAAGGCCGATAAAGAGATAAGTTGCCCGCATATGCTCTGAATTGAGACTCAGCAAATGTTCGAAAAATACAATGTTATAAGTAAGTTGGTGTGTAACTAACAAAGAATCAGGGGTATACCCGGGTCGCGGTATGTGGGGGTGTTCTAATCAATAGAGCGCATTTTTGAAGCATTCTGTTGATTTAACTTCGCGTATCGGTTTATCTTATCTTATACAAGGAAAAAAAAAGAGGCATAGAATCCGACGTATATGTATACCTTCACGGTGATCGGATTAAAATAGAATTTATGAAATCAAAGAGCATTTTAATTTTCAACTACACCGATTACCGCGAATACCTTCGGGACAGTTACACCTTTCGAAAGAAAAATGATTCAAAATTCTCCCACAGATATATTGCACTGCGAGTCGGAGCAACATCATCGGGATGGTTTTCTGATATCATCAACGGTCGGATAAATCTAACCCGCGCCTTTTTGCCCAAACTCTGCAGGCTGTTGGGGCTGAAACAAAGAGAGGGAGATTTTTTCGAACTGTTGGTCAATTATAACCAGGCTGAATCTCTGGACATGAAAAACCGATACTTTCATAAGATGCTTACTTATAAAGAAGTAAACCCTTCACTGGTTAACCGTGAACAGTTCGAATTCTACAGCAACTGGTATATAACCGCGATCAGGGAATTATTGCTGACATACGAGTTTAGTGACAATTACCAATCTCTGGCCAAAAAACTGGACCCGCCTATAAAAGCTTTTGAAGCAAAAGAGGCGGTAAAAATTCTTATATCCTGCGGTTTGGTAGAGAAAAATGCCCAGGGGTTTTACAAACCGATCAATAAGACTATAACAAAGGACAGTGCCTTTCGTTCTATTCACTGGGCTAATTTTGTTACATCGATGATGAAGCTGGCCATGGAATCGGTGGACAGGCACGAGAAATCCCAACGTGATATCTCCTCGGTCACGGTTGGTCTTTCGGAGCAGAGTCTGGATGTCGCCCGCGAAGAGATTGCGGAGTTACGAAAGAAGCTGCTTGCTCTTTCGGAGCACGACGGGTGTCCTCAAGCGGTCTATCAATGCAATGTACAGCTTTTTCCTCTGACACAAATACTCAAGAGACAAGCATGAAACAAAATCGTCCCCAAATATTGGTTTTGATCACTGGCGTAACAGTTTACATACTCCTTTGTATCTGCAACTGCAGTCACCCAAATGCCGGTTCGGAGGTGCCAAACGAAAGGGCGGTCGTGTATATGCCGGGAGGTAGTGAGCCTGCAACATACGCCAGAGTACAGCTGGTGCCCGCCGATCATGAGCCGGGTTCCAAGTCGAATCCATCCAATGTGTTTGAAACATATACCGATGAGAACGGGCGCTACTCATTCTCGGGCATTCCGCCAAAGTATTATAATTTTCTGGCTACAAAAGACTCACTGGCCTCTTTCCTTGATTCCGTGTATTTAGGTGATTCCTTGTTTCTGCCGTCCGATACACTCGAGCAGACCGATACTTTTACCGCGCAGGTGATAATGCAGCCCAATCATAATCCCAGGACGGTAACGGTTCAGGTTCTGGGAACAACATCCTATTTCACGAATGTTGACGATTCCGGATACTTCACTATACCCGATTTCCCTCCGGGTAAGTATCAACTGCGTCTGGAAACAACCGAACCATATTACACTCCGACCTTCGAAACGATGGAAATACCTTTTGATCAGGACACTATACCCCGATTTGAGATGAATTATACCGGTATACCGATTATCAGAGGGTTGGAGGCCTGTTATGACCCGCTGTCTCATGTAATCACGGTAAAATGGAATAAAGCCGATTACAGGTTTCTGGACAGCTATATGGTTTATCGTGACACAACTGGTATGCCGGGAAAACCTTCCCAACATCATGCTGTCATCTCCGATACGGTCTTGCTGGACACAGTCAAATACCTGTGTCCCGAAACGGGCAGTAAAAAATACGACTTCAGATACAGGGTAACGGTTTTAGACAGTGCAGGCGATGAGGGGGAAGCTTTCGGGTATGTTGAATGTGAAGCCGTTTTGAGTCTGGGTACACCCGAATTGTTTCATGTTGAGAAAATGGCCTTTTCCCCCAATAAGCCTTTTACCATTAATATTCAACACTCTCAAACGCTTGGGGAGATAGAATCTTACTATTTGTCCATTGAGGGGGCTGATTTTGTCAGGTTGTCCGGACCGGATACGTCAATCACTTTACAAATGCCCGGCGATACAATCGTGGAATCGATCAGCCTCATAGCAAAGGTGATAAACTTCAACGGAATCCAATTGACCGACACCCTGTATCTGCAATCAAGGTTCGAATGGAGTAAAATCGGGGATACGCCCGTGGATGCCGACGGCTATCATAGTGTAATATTTGACGGTAATCTGTTGTTGTTTACCGAAACGTCTTCGCCGGACAAATGTCTGCTCTGGAGTTCACCGGACGGTGTGGAGTGGAGTAAACTGTCCGATTCGCTCCCATTTATCGCAATGGAAAAGACTCCCATCGTTTTCAATAGACAGCTTATGATTCTTCAACGCGATACGCTCCAAAACGCCACCATCTGGGTCTCCGATGATGGAAAGGACTGGACGGCGCATCAGCTCGACTCTTTACCAAACAAAGACTACGAGGCCGATTATGAGACCTGGACGGTTATAAACGATCGTATCATTTTGGTGAATTACTATCCTCCCTGTCTTAAGGATAACACATGTACGGCTCAGTCCAACTGGTCTTCTGAGGACGGTTTTACCTGGAGGCGTGAGAATATGAACGGCACGACCTTCATTGACGTGTACGACACTCCGACTAAGAATTTTATATCGGCCGAGTATAACGGCAGTCTTGTTGTCGGCGGCGCATGGCGATCTCCATATCTTTGTTATCCTCAATGGACCGCGTATGGATTGAGAGTTTGGGAAAGCCTCGAGTCGAAACCGCAATGGATATCATTCCCGGAATCATCGGAACCAAAACGGGCGGATAATTACCTTCCGAAAATAATAGAGTATAAAAACAGGCTGTTCCTGACCGCTCGGATTCCAGTAAAAGATTCAAATGGTATCATACGAACGGACGGCAGCATGTGGGTTCTTCGGGATGATTTTACCTGGTATTTATGTTCGGGTGACAGTCCTGTCGTTTTCAATGACGCAAATGCGAAAGCGAATTACCACTCTTTATGTGTTTTTCAAAACAGATTATTTTCTATTAGTGATTCCGGTGTTTGGACCGTCGGAGAGTGAAAAAGGTATTTTCATAGCAAGCATACAGCGAAGTCGGATGATAATACAATAAGGGGAAGAAATGTCAAAGAAGATCATAATCGCAGTAGCGGCATTTTTAATCTTTGCCGATACTGCTAAGGGTAGTTTAGGCGTATGGAAAATTACGGAGCGTGTTGGACAACGATATGACCAAGTTTCGGAAGAGTATTTGCCCGATACGACCTATTACGATGATTTGGTTGATGATTTACAGCTGCAGGATGTATCGGTTAGTGTCACGCCTCGTGGATCATATTTGGATATTACAGAGGAGGCCTTTGTCAATACACCGTCATTTAAGGCGGCGAAGGATATTGATTATTGGATATCCGGTATGATTGAATTTCCCAAGAAGGCAACTATCACGAGTTTTTTCTTCGTCAATGACTCAGGTTCGTATACCGGTCGTATTCAGCCGGATTATCCGCAGGATTTTCCTGTAGATACAACACTTGGAGAGGTGGTAGCGACAATAAAATGGGCGTCGGACAGTAGAAAGAATCAAAATAGCGACTACTATCACCTGAGAGTCAATGATATAGCTCCGGGGAATGAGTATAGAATCATATTGCGATATCTTATCCCAAATACCGGAAATGCCGTATCGGCTTACCCTCTTCGTGTTCTGTGTCACAGTAGATCATCCAACCCCGGAGCAATTGAGTTTTCATTCGATTCGGACTCGCTTCAGTCCGCCTATACATTGGCCATAAACGATATGAGATTTCAGCTGTCAAACGGCCAGTCGCTTCAAATTCCCTATCAGGAAACTTTCCAGTTACACGGGACGGATACAACTGCTACCGCAATGCACACAACAGCAATCGACACCGGCTCCTGGGAAGGGAAATACCTTTTATTGAACACATCGATTCCCGATTCTGTAATGGCACATCTTAGCAAACCGTTGGAGCTTGTGGTGTTGTGGCGCTGGAACAGGCCCAAGAGCTTTGTGAAGAAAAATGAGAATTACCGCTGGCTTTCCGGATACGGCCATCAAGCGGTATCGCAGGCCTCCGCGATAAAATCACTGGTCAATGAAGTCTCTTTGACTGGTAATAAAACAGGTCTGGTACACAGTATACAATACAAGGAACCCGAGCGGTTTAACTTATGCGGCAGAAGAAGTTCTGCTTTTGCCAAACTTGACGGGTACCTTAGCCAATTTACCAATGATTACTTTATCAACAGCGGATATTTCGAAAGTGATATAGAACCTGCAAATCCCGAGGATACCATTATCGGCCCGACTGATTCTTCCAGGACGGAATTCCTTACCAGCCTGAAAATGGCACACGGCCTGTATTCCAACGGTGACGGGATAATGAAGCATCTGGTCATTTTATCCAGCGGCCCGGTTCAAATATCAAGGAACTTGATTACGCTCGAAGAAATTGATACGCTCCTGGGCGAAATAACCGTTGATTGTAGTGACGCTGTATGGAGAGACGTGAACTTCACGATGGTTAAGGCGGTTTCGGCCCAGGAGTCTTTGACCCCGTTCGCCGGATTCAAACTCCCGGAATTCAGGCCCCATTCTTTTCTGCTCGAACTCTCCACTGCTTCCAAAAGTTTTTCCTTTCCCATATCGTCCAATCAAAAATCTTTTTCACTGATAGCAAAAGCTGAGTCCGAGTGGTCTTCACAACTTGTATGGAGTGGCTACAATTCCATAGGTAATGTTATCGGAAGCGTTAACGTGAAAAATGATGCCTATGTTTCGCCGGCGGATACAGGTCTTGTGAAACTGTGGGCGGCTAACAGCGAACGGTTTAGTGAGAACCGGGAAACTGGTATCGGCCAGCGATACGGAATAGTGAGTGAAACATCCAGTATGAAAATATTCCCGTCGTATAGGGGATACGATTCAACCGCAACCGCATTCGCTCCAATAACAAACGTATACGCGGATGAATACCATGTAGGCCTGAAAAACAGAGCGAAGGTATCGAATGATCTTAAATTGTCGTGCAAGAGAGTCGGAAATACGATAAGAATCGTTATACCGGGAAACGCTCGTGTGAACAAAATAAGGATTTATTCTCTCGCGGGTAAACTCTTGGCCCAATTAGATCCTGCAAAGTATAAGACCGACCACAGCTACAGTATACCTTTGGCTGAATTCTTCGATACGTTGAATTCACAAGTTGTTATTATTCGTATGTTCGGCGAATCGGGGATATGGAATAAAAAAATGATTTTATAAAATATGCAGACACTGGTAATCTGCCGGGCGCCGTTTTGCGCCCGGCACTCTCTTTTATCCCGCAGATTTCACTCATTTATTGATCCCGCTAACCGTTTCTGAAATTTAAAAGTCGATTAGGTGTATACTACGTAAACGAAAAAAAGTAGTTGGAAACGTTATTCTTCTCAGGGAGTGAATCGCCGGATAATAAATCGTATACGATGGAAAGCAGCTATGATGATGCCGTTAAGGGGGCCTATGAAATTGGGGTCGGTTACTAAGATTCTTAACGACAATACTCATTTTTTTGAGATGTACAGCATCGATCCGAGCGGTAGGGAAGAGAAGTCGATGGAGATGACTTATATCCTAAATACGTGACGGCGGTATATGAATGCGTACCTGGGTGGGGGACGGACCGTTCCCGCTACACTCAAAATGGTATTACTTTTGCAATCACCTCAATTCTAAGCCCGATCCGGGCATTTACGATTAAGCCATTCAGTGTTATAGGTAAATATTCCGAGGTTTTAATGAGCTATCCAAGGCGACCTCCTAACCCAGTTCGGCCTTCTTCGTATCGGCGAGCGGGAAAATGTACGCGTTTGGTGATCGGGAAGGTGTGGCTGGTGATCGCGGCGGCTACCGTTGCGATGGCGATTGCGCAGCAATCGTCTCCACCGCCGGTAGATGTGGTGGGGCCGAGTAAGGCCGTCCGAATTTTCGGGGTTGAGCTTGTTGGAGTGACGCTGGAAAACGGCCGCAAGCTTTTGCTGTCGATCGCGATAATTATCATTCTGTGGGCTCTTGGAACGGCGATGCACAGGATTCTTAGGCTTGGATCCCGATATCGACAAGTCAGTAAATTTGCGTTTTGGTCGGGCCAGGCGATAAATATTTTCACCACAATCCTGATCATATTGGGTTTACTTTCTGTTTGGTTTGATGATCCGCGAAGATTAACTACAGCGATGGGGTTGATCTCCGCCGGGCTTGCCTTTGCTTTGCAGAGGGTGGTTACCGCATGGGCAGGATATTTTGTGATTCTGCGAGGAAAGGTGTTTAATGTGGGGGATCGGATCACGATGGGAGGGGTTCGCGGGGATGTTATCGCCCTTGAATTCACGCGAACTACTATTATGGAGATGGGACAACCTCCTTCGGTATCCCAAGCCGATCCGGCGATGTGGGTGGGAGCAAGGCAGTATACCGGCAGGATCGTAACAATAACAAACGATAAGATATTCGATGAGCCTGTTTATAATTACACCCGAAGTTTTCCATATATATGGGAAGAGATGCATGTGCCGATACCCTATTCCGCCAACCGCAGGAAGGCCGAAGCTATTCTACTAAACTCCGCCCGCAAGCATACCGTGCGCATCAGGGAAATTGGCATGGAGGATCTGGATGAGTTACGCCGACGCTATTTCTTGAAAAAACCGGTGCTTACTCCGCGAGTGTTCATGCGCATAACAGACAATTGGTTGGAACTGAGTGTAAGGTTTATTGTCCACGAGCACGGAATCCGTGAGGTGAAAGATGCAATGAACAGGGAAATAATCTCGGCATTCGATGCAGCCGGTATAGAAGTAGCCTCCGCCACCCACGATATTGTAAGTTTCCCCCCTGTGAAAGTTGATTTACAAAACCGATAGGCGATGCAGTTCGGCTCTAAACGCACCGTAAGTTCTTGGTTAGGCACAAACATCTATTACCGAATCCTGGGACCAAATCAAGTAACTGATCGATATAAAAATCGTCTTAGAGCGAATACTTCGTAACGTCAACTTCGCTCCAAAATTATTCTTTGCTGATCAGTCAGCATTTCCCAAATTACCGGTGCGGCCGGTTTTGACTTAACTTCAGCGTATCGGCTGTGTCCTTTACATAGTCGATACACCGCTCTTTGGCGATTGTCCTTGTCAAAAGAAGGAAAAGCAGCTTCGGGATTTTGCTCAGATGCCTTTTTGATGCGGCCGATCAGCTCCTCAGCTTCTTTATTCCATCCCGACAGCTTAAGCTTGCGCTCGATTATGTTACGGGCCAGCGTGTTTGATAAAGCTTCCTGATCCACCAGGTCGGAATTCTTTTCCTCGATAATTACACCCATGCAACATGTTCGCTCACGCCCCTGGACCTCCTTCTTTATGTTATTCCAGACAGGTACCCTTTCTGTTTCCCATCTTTTTGGAAACATCTCCTCAAGCCATTCCCGCTTGACTTCGCACGCCAGAGAGAGAACCGTCCGCGACGGCCGCCCCTGCTTGTTTCCAGTCTCGCGAATGTCGGCTGCTATGAGCAGAGGCGCTTTGCGCACTACACTCTCTTGTGCCAACTCGCCGCGTCCGCAGCCCGCAATATCGCAAACAAGTGTTCCCTGATCTCTTCTTTTGGCCAGGTGGTCCGGATAAGCATGTGCCACTGCCTTTGCCAATATTATATGCTTTGGCTCTTCACTCTCCGAAATCGATACTTGCGGGTGTAAATAGATCATTTCATTGAAAAACTGCTGCGTGCGAAGGACCTGACGGCAGGCCGATCCGTTTACGCCAATATCACCGCAGGCTGTCGGATCATAATTACGTTTGTGAGCCTCTTCAATCAAAAGCGCCGAGGCGACAAAATCATTCTGAACACCATGATCTCTCATCACATTGCGCAGCGCCTGTTTACTGGTGGTAATCGGGCGTTCCGAAAGAATTGCGGCGGCAAGCGCTCCCCACTCAGGAGCGCCTCTTTGGGCACAACGGGTGAGGATCATTGCCAGTCTCGGATGCATCGGCAAGGATGCAATCAGGCTGCCTTGACTGGTAATCTCTCCCGTTTCCAAATCTATCAGGGCAAGGTCACGACAGGTTTTCTCGGCTTCCCTGAGAGCCGCCGCCGGCGGATGCCTAAGCCAGTCGAAACGTAGCGGATCGGCGATGCCAAGCATTCGCATATACAGCACGGTCTCGGTCATATCGACACGAATGATCTCGGGATCGGTATGTTTGGGGCGGGTCGTATCGATACTCTTCTTCCATAACCGTATACAGCTTCCCTGCGCTTCACGTCCCGCCCGTCCGGTGCGTTGCTTGACAGAGGCCATACTTATATTATGCACATGAAGCGAATCGAAACCTCGGGCCGGGTCGTAGCGGGGGATACGGGCAAGCCCGCTGTCTATCACGTGACGTATGCCGGGAATGGTCAGGGAGGTCTCGGCGATATTGGTCGCCACAATCACCTTACGCTTATCCGAGGGCTCCATCACTGCATTTTGACGTTCCACCGAGAGGTTGCCGTAAAGAGGATATACCTGAAGCTTTTGCTTGCGCACGGTTGATTCTATCGCACGGACTGTTTTTCGGATTTCGTATGCACCCGGCATGAAAACAAGTATGTCTCCGTCTCGATCTTCACAGATGCGCCTGACCGCGGCTGCCGCTGCGTCCCAAAGACTCTCCTTTGCCCGCGGCGGCCGATAATCGACCGTGACCGGGTGAAGCTGTTCATCCATACTAATCACCGAATCGGTTTGAAGGTATTCTTGAAGCTCCTCGGATTCGATCGTGGCCGACATCACTACAACACCCAAATCGGGGCGATCGGAATTCTTAAGCTTCTTGATCAGAGCCAGCCCCAGGTCGGTACTGAGACTTCGCTCATGAAATTCATCGAAAATAACCATCGATACGGATTCAAGTTTGGGATCGGAGAGCATCATGCGGGGAAGAATTCCCTCTGTGATAAACCTGATTTTCGTTTTTTTACTGACGGCGGATTCGAACCTGGTCTGAAAGCCCACTGTTTCACCCACTTTCTCGCCCCGCTCCGATGCTACCCGGAAGGCAAGCATCCTAGCGGCGATTCGTCTGGGTTCAAGTACAAGTATTGTCTTTTTAAACAGCCCGGAATCAAGCGCGTACTGAGGCACCTGGGTGGATTTGCCCGTCCCGGTCGGCGCCTTGAGTACCACCGGGGTTTTCTTTTCGAGGGCAAGAAGCAGTTGGTTTTTGACTGTTATTATGGGCAGCGGCATATGAAATTCTTTCGATTGAAATGATACCCGCGCGGGGATTTATTGCTGTTGCATTAAGCTTAACATTTGCGTACACCGGTACAAAGGCACCCCCTCCCGGCCTCCCCCTTGGTAAGGAGGAGGAGCAAAACCAACGCGTTA
>CAZPHU010000077.1:16576-18551 GCA_964586285.1 uncultured Fibrobacterota bacterium
GCACCCCCTCCCGGCCTCCCCCTTGGTAAGGAGGAGGAGCAAAACCAACGCGTTAGAGCATTCCCCTTATCCTCCCGCTCGCGGGACGGGAGAAGGTTTGGAAGGGGTGTGTTTATCTCATGTCAAGCCTCATGCAAATGCATTGACGCGGGGATTTTCGGATACGCAATTAATTAGGGTATGAAAATACAACATACGGTATGAACATAGGCGTGATTAACGAATTTCGGCAGCACTTATTTTACCTAATTTGAGTGATTCTCTCAGGAAAGTTCAAACGAATCTTCTGGGTCGGATGGATTTTATCCATTCTGGAAGAAACTCGGAGGGTATTGCACGCGGTTGTTTTAATCCTGCCGTCCCAAATAATTGCGCAGCTTATCCGCTAAGAACCGCTCAATTCAGTTTAAGTGATTTCGGGGTTATAATAAAGGAGGTGATATGGAAATTAAAAACCTGTCCGAGGACGATCTGCCGTCGTTGGCCAAACTCTACGAGCTTTTTCGAAACGAGCAATCATCGGTTGAAAAGATGCAATCTACTTTTGTCCGGCTTAGGGATAATCCCAACTACATCTTGCTGGCGGCAAAGCAAGACGGGCGGTTGATCGGATCGGTAATGGGTGTGGTTTGTGATGAGCTGTACGGTGAGTGTAAGCCATTTATGGTTGTGGAAGATGTTGTGGTGGACAATAATCACAGAAGAAAAGGTGCGGGCAGCCTGATGATGAAGGAACTGGAGAGGCGTGCGATTGAAAAATGTTGCACTTATATTATCCTGATAACGGAACAGGCCAGGAAAACCGCCCACGCGTTTTATAAGTCGCTTGGATTTGACGGGGACGTGTACAAGGGTTTTAAGAAAAGGTTGGTGTAGGGGGCAAAATGGGGTAGGAGATAGGGCAAAAGAACGAGGATTCAGGTAAGCGCTGCTGCAAGACAGTTAGCAGCCTTACAGGCGAGATCTTTGACGCGACAGATGCAAAAAAGAGGAGGCAAAAGACTGCCTCCTCTTTTAGCCGCCGAGTTGTGTGACAGGATGGGGCTCAGGAGATATCCACATGTTTGGAGCGTTCGTGTTCGGTCTTTGGTATGTGAAGCTCCAGTACACCGTTTGTGTAGTGGGCTTCGATTTTGCCCGGATCCGCATGTTCGGGCAAAGTAAAAGACCGGGAAAAGGAGCCGTATCTGCGTTCATAGTGCGTATAATAAGTACGCTCCTCATGCGGCATCTGCTCTGTTTTCTCGCCGCTTATTCGCAGTACATTACCTTCCACGCTCACATCGATATCCTCTTTGCGCAAGCCCGGAAGATCTGCCTTGATGTAAAAGGCAGCATCATCCTCACTGATATCAACACGCGGCCAAGTTGTTCCGGTAAAGTCTCTATCGGTCAGCTTGAAATTTCCCTCGTTAAGGTACTCATCCAGCATGTTCCTAAAAGCCTCCAAAGGATTATTATGGCGAAATCCAGGTACCATGCGCTATCACCCCCAACTCTTTTAAAGAAATCACCAGTGATCTCATCCATACTCTAATCACTTTCTTACTCAAAGGATATAAACCGCAAATAAAAGGCCGGCTAAGCAGAGATGGCGCATCGATTCTGAACCGGTTAACGGCTATGATCGGGTGATCGGAGGGGGTATGATGGTGGTTACAAGGGGTGTTTTTTCGCAAAATGAGACTCATGAGGTGGGTGGGAATCAGGAAAAAAAGACCGGGAGTTAGGAAAGACAACCGCCGGTATTCGTCTTAGGAGAGTGAGTCGCATCTATGCAAAGCCAGTCGGTTACTCGCACATCGCGGCCCCCTGGCCCCCTAAAGGGGAGACGCTTTAAGAATAGAGGGTTGCTGTATTTGGGAGGCTTATTTTTGTCCCAAATTTTCGGTTCTGCCTGTCGGCGAAATCGTCAAAGTTCCCCGCTAAAATCCCCACTCCCACCCAATCTCCACCAAAACCCACGGAAACGGGT
>CAZPHU010000078.1:0-18519 GCA_964586285.1 uncultured Fibrobacterota bacterium
GGAAAAATATCGACCGCGTCATGGAAGTCGTTCAGCGGCCTATCGGAAGAAGTCCGCGGTCGTGTCCGGCAACCTATGTGGGAATCTGGGACGAAATACGCAAGCTTCTGGCTAAAACCCCCGAAGCCAACCTTCGGGGCTATTCGGCAAGTCGATTTTCGTTTAATGTAAAGGGAGGTCGATGCGAAACCTGTGACGGGCAGGGGGTAAGAAAAATAGAGATGAGCTTCCTTCCCGATGTCACAGTGCCGTGCGAGGTATGCGGCGGAGAGCGGTTCAGCTCCGAGACGCTTGCGGTAAAGTATCGAGGTCGGTCGGTCTCGGATATCCTTCACATGAACGTAGATGAGGCCGTTGAGTTTTTCGAGGCCCATCCCAAAATTTACCGTACTCTGAAACTTTTGCGGGAGGTCGGGCTTGGATACATAACTCTCGGTCAGCAGAGTCCCACCCTCAGCGGCGGTGAGGCACAGAGGATAAAGCTTGTGACAGAGCTTGCCCGTGCTTACGGTCCGGGAGGCAAAAGAAGAAGCAGGTCCGGAACCGATCATTGCCTTTATATCCTGGATGAGCCCACGATTGGTCTTCACATGGCCGATGTGGAAAATCTGATTATTGTGCTGCATCATCTGGTCGATGCCGGAAACACGGTGATAATTATCGAACACAACCTGGATATTGTTGCTGAAGCGGATTGGGTTATTGATCTGGGCCCGGAAGGGGGAGTGGACGGTGGAAAGATAGTGGCTCAGGGCACACCCGAACAGGTGGCCGGGGTGCGTAAGGGATCGCATACCGCGAAATTTCTGAAAGCGTTCTTAAAGACGCATGGGAAGAATTCCTGAAAACCAATGAGTTTTACTGTTTAGATCGTGGTTTAGATTATGACAGCTGTGATGGGGGGCAGAAAGGCGCAAACGGTGATTCAAAATAATGTGCGAAATCTAATCAGCGAGAAATCGGCTGTCGGTCATGCTCATTCCGTGCACACAATTCCATGTATTTTTCTACCTCCCTGAGAATCTCTAAAATTGCAGGTGTATCGGGGATGTTTTGCTCCAGAATTTTTAGATACTTACGTTCTTTAATCCTGCGAAGTGAATACCGAAAATTGATATCATATATCCAACCGACCTGTACCAGACGAAAGTCGATCTGGGAGGCAACATGGCCATACTCCACAAGCCTCCTGGCGCGAAGATCCTCCAGTACCGCCGGAGAAGCATCGGTTCCGGGCGGCAGGTTAAACTCTATCGCCTGATTGCGCTCCTTATGATGCTGGGTATAGTATTCGGTAACCACCCGGTAAATATCCAGCTTATCGGCATCGCGGATCATCCGCGTCAAGTAATCGAGCAGGGGATCTTTCACCGGCGGTATCGTTGCCCGGTTATGAAAAGAGATCGCTTGTAGTATAAGGCTCCTGTCGTTTTCTTTGAAATCACTGATCACCTCTTCCCGCTCCAGCACCTCAACCCCAAGCTCTGCATGGTTAACCGACTGATTGTCTGCAAATGTACGGAACCTGGTATACTGCTCGAATCGGCCGATATCGTGGAATAAGGCGATACAGCCGGCGAGAATCGCAGTATGCTGATCTACCGCAAGTGCTTCGCAAAGACCACTCATCTCTTCTAAAACCTTATACGTATGCAGCTGTTTGAGGTGAATATTTCTCCGGATATCCTCATCGGGGGAATCAAAGGATCTTACGTAGTGGTCAAACCAAGCGCTAATCTTATCAGGAATTATTGTCTTCATAGGTCAGTCGGGGAAAAAATCAAGGTCATCAAAAACGGCGGAGCCGTATATCAAAATCCAAAGCTACAGCGGACAAAATTCTCCGCAAAAACGTGCTCTGTCAAAATACGCCTCTAAATATACGTTGGAAACATCCGGATCAGATTAGATTATAGTTTCACAAGAGCACGCTTTTTGTCGTATTATCTTTTATGTTTCTGTGTTGCATGTTTCCCTGATCTTTAATCCATGGTTACGGCTTTGCGGTATTCAGGGATGTATTATCAATTAAAAAAAGCGGCACAAATGATGAATACCTATGCCGCTAAGGAAAGTTCTGGTTTTCGTCGGGAATATTAGAACAGAACGCCTATCCGGCCACCGAACTTCGCTGGGTATCCATCCTCCATTTCGCGGAGCAGGAAAATTCCATGGCCTTCCAGTGTAAGCTGGGTGGTGGCCGTGCGAAACAGAATGACACCCCCGGATACCCCCACATCGAAACCAAATTCGTTACTGGTTCCGTGTGCGTAGCCGAATCCGAACATCGCTCCGAAAACCGGAGAAATATCCTGGGTAACCGGATAGAAATTGGCTCCAAGGTTTGCCGTGATCATGGTTACGTTGCTGAAATCGGTGGTGACATCGCCAATTACCTTTATTGCCGCCTGAGGGTTAACTTCCCACAAAAGACCGCCGAAAAAGTCATACGAAAGGTTGCTTTCACCCATATTGACAAAACCGGCCGGACCAAAACCTGCGACCGTAAGTCGTGCCGCCCTCGTCTTTTCCATCACAGGCTTCCGCTGATCGGCGGTGTCCTGGATCTGTTCCGTGGTGTCCGGCTGATCCTGCAAAGTATCAGCCCCGACTGTCGCCGTATCGGTTTGCTGTGCCAAGGTTGAGAAAACCACGGCAATGCTTATCAATAAAGCCACAAAAAAGGGTCTGTTGCAAATTCCAGGAATTTTTGATTCCATACATTTCCCCCTTAAACGCAAAAGACCTGTTTATTTCTTTCCAATCAAACTAAATGCGCAATTTCAGTGCCGGCGATGCGTCTCCTTGCTTAGCTTGTCCTTGATCATATCTGCATTTCCTGGGGAACAGGTAGTATATTTCTTACGATTGAAATCATTCACCTAAGGAAGGATTTAGTCTATGGGATTTCTTACACGTTTGATCATTAGCGCCCTTAGCCTGGGAGTGGCGGCTTATATCGTACCCGGTATCTATATTGACGGCATGATGACACTCATAGTAGCCGCTTTTCTGCTGGGGCTTGTAAACGCGATCGTCCGACCGATACTGGTATTGTTAACTCTTCCGGTTACAATTATAACTCTTGGGCTCTTTTTGCTGATCATAAACGCCGCTATGATTGGATTTGTTGCATGGATTCTGCCGGGCTTCTCGGTCAGCGGTTTAGGGGCGGCGATCCTTGGATGGTTGATTATTTTTCTGGTGAGCTGGACAGCATCTCAGGTATTCGGAGACTAAACAACAAAAAAGGCGGGTTCGAATAACCCGCCCTGATATAGAAAAACAATCATCTGTTACTATGAGATAAACAACATCTCACGATATTTTGGAAGCAGCCACAAGTCGTCGGGCATAATCGACTCCAGGTCGTCTACGTGTTTGCGTACGTGCTGAAGCTGTGGTTTCAATTCTTCGAAGAAAAACGTACATTTTTCCTCTTCAGGCATACTGTCGGCCTGAACAAGAAGTTTTTGAAGCTCTTTGATGTTTTTGCGAACGTAGAAAATATCCGCGCTTATTCTGGCAAACATATCCTTGCGATCATCCACAACTCCGATGGGCAGAGGTATGGATTCATCCTCGGACATATCCCGCAGAACGTCAAGGCTGTTGCCGATCTCGATCTGAAAGTCGTAGGCCGCCGGAAGCACCTGCGTGTTTACCATTTCAATCAGCGTGCGCGCTTCGATGTCAAGCGACTTCTCGTAAATACCCAGCCAGATATTATACCTGGCCACTAACTCGCTTTTACTGTAAACATTTAGCTTCTCAAACATCTGAATGTTATTTTCCACAACAAATGCCTTGAGAGCACGTGGGCTGGACGGTTCATTTGACAAACCGCGAGTAGCGGCTTCGATAACCCACTGCTCAGAATAATTGTTACCCTCAAACAGAATCGGACGACTTTCGCGAACAACTGCAGATAATACCTTCAGAACCGATGAATCAAAATCCTTTGTGCTTTCCTGCTCTTTTTTAATTCGAGCGATCATGTCCGTCAAAGATTCGGCTACAATGCTGTTTAAAACGGTAATCGGAGTTGAAATATTTACAGATGATCCAAGCGCCCGGAATTCAAACTTCGCCCCGGTGAAGGCAAAAGGTGAAGTTCTGTTGCGGTCGGTATTGTCGCGTGCAAGGGTCGGAAGCATACCGATTCCCAGATCAACCAGGTCGTTTTTGGTAAAAACTTTCTTCTCGCCGCTTTCAATCGCATCAAGAATCTTGGTGAGCAAATCTCCCAGATAGATACTCATGATTGCCGGGGGAGCTTCATTTGCACCCAGTCGGTGTTCGTTGCCGGCACTCGCAACCGATGCGCGAAGAAGATCGGCGTGACGGTAGACGCCGTTTATCACCGCAACAAGAACAGTTAGGAAAAGAAGGTTTTGCTCGGGGCTGGTTCCTGGATTCAGCAGGTTATTACCCTTGTCGTCGGCGAGTGACCAGTTCAGGTGCTTACCGCTTCCGTTGATACCGGCAAACGGTTTTTCGTGCAGCAGACATTCCAGTCCGTGGCGCTTGGCAACCTTCTTCATGATATCCATAAGCAGCTGATTGTGGTCGGCCGCAAGATTTGACTTCTCGAAAATGGGGGCAAATTCAAACTGGTGCGGTGCAACTTCGTTGTGGCGGGTGGTGACCGGAATGCCCAGCTTATAGGCCTCCTTTGCCACATCGTTCATGTAGTTGAGCACCCTCTCCTTGATTGAGCCGAAATACTGATCCTCAAGCTGCTGTCCTTTGGGCGAAGGGGCTCCCACGAGGGTGCGTCCGCAAAGCGTAATATCACTGCGCAATCGTGCGTACGCCTCGTCTATAAGGAAATATTCTTGCTCGGCACCGCATGTGGAATGCACAAACTTCACCGAATCATCGCCAAAGAGGTTAAGAAGCTCCTTGGCGGCTTTGTTCAGAGCCTGATCACTGCGGAGAAGTGGAAGCTTTTTATCGAGAGCGACTCCTGTGTAGGAGATAAAAATGCTGGGAATGCATAGCGTCTTGCCCAGTTCGACTTCTGTTATGAAAGCCGGAGAGCTTGGATCCCAGGCGGTGTATCCGCGAGCCTCGAAAGTCGCACGAAGACCGCCGCTTGGGAAAGATGATGCATCCGGCTCGCCTTGAAGAAGCTTACTTCCCGTGAAATGCTCCATCACCTGAGCATCGCCGTTTATGTTTATGAAACTGTCGTGCTTTTCGGCAGTCAGACCGGTCATCGGCTGAAACCAGTGGGTATATGCGGTGGCACCTTTGCTGATCGCCCAATCTTTCATTGCATTGGCAATCTCATCCGCTTGTTCTACTGTAATGACCTTACCCTCGTCCTGCCAGCGCTTGTAGGCGGCAAAGGTCTTTGCCGAAACTGACTTACGCAGGGCTGTATCGTGGAATGTATTCTCAGCGAAATATTCCGAAACGCGTATTTGTGTGTCGGTTGGTTCAAGCGACATTGAACCGATTAGCTTGGTTACCTCTGATCTGGTACTCACAGTTACTCCTTTTAAATGAAAAGCATTTCCGGCAGAGCGTGCGCTTAAAATACATTATAAAACACTGTCGTGTGGTGGTCTATGGAAAGTAAAAAAATAAAATTACATGTCCTTTGATTCTTTAGGCGCTTTCTCGGAATTTGATTCTACATACCGTTTAAATGCCTTGCGGGTACGCTCAAAGACCAAATCCAGACGTGACCGAAGTTCCGGGGCACTTGAGGATGGTCCATAAAGACGCTTTGCCAGCGCTGTCATTTTTTCCTCCTCCTTCGGTAGCGTGTGTGTTTGACGATCAGCCAGTATTTGAAGGAAATGTTCGACACGCCTTAAGAAGACATAGTCTTCTCTTAACTGCATGTATGCCCGAGAATCGATAATCTCAAAATCACGTAGTATGTCCAGTGACTCAAGTGTGTTACCACTCAGAAGCTCGGGATGACTGTCAAGGTGCAGCATCTGAAGCCCCTGAACAATGAACTCGATATCTCGAATTCCGCCGATTCCGTTTTTTACATCATAATCCTCATTTACTATATATCTTTCAGCTTTCGAACGCATTTGACCGATTGAGGTCATTACCTGATGATCAGAGCATGATCTGGTTATGATAGACCGAACGGAATCAAGAAAGCGCTCACCGATTTCCAGTATGCCGGCAACCGGGCGCAATTTAAGCAGCGCCTGAAGTTCCCATTGGGAGGCGGTGTTTGAGTAATATTGAGTAAGCTGATCAAGTGAATGCACCAGTTGCCCGGTTCTTCCATAAGGACGCAGACGCAGATCGACTCTAAATGCGTACCCTTCCTCGGTGTGTTGCGATAAAACATCCCGCAGATCAACTACAATCTGAGAAAACAGATTCCGGTATTTGGTCCTGTCTATCTCCGAAGGCGCATCAAAGTTATCAACGATTGCCAGAAGATCGATATCTGAGCTGTAATTGAGTTCATTCCCACCAAGTTTTCCCAGAGCAAGCAGGCAAAAATGTTTGGAGGGATCGATACCTTTCCAAAATTCCGGATGTGATTCATTTATCCGCCGCTGGCATCTGTCCAATGCCGCCTGTATGATCGCTCGCGCAAGAAGTGAAATATCGGCGGTGACCTCCTCGATCGGTGCCTTGAGACACACGTCTCTTGTGGCGATTCTAAGAATTTCCCGGCGGCGGAATCGACGAAGGGCGTTTAGCCACTCTCTCTGTTCGGGATAATCACTGCTCATGTCTGAAAGCTCGGAAGCAATCTCTCGCGGATCACGAGTGCGGTTTATCAGAGACGGTCGGGTTACCCATTCCATAAATGCTGGATATTTAACCAGTGTATCGGTTAGAAATTGACTGGTAGCGAAAATCGAAAGGAGTATTTCCAGGCGCATCGGCTGGGAGAGAAGTGAATCGAAGTGGCTGTCGGGATCGTCCAGTGAAGATACGAAGCGTTCCCAATTGTTAAGAGCCATGTCCATGTCCGGTTTCCCCTTGAGCATATCGACCGCGAGTACGGCAAGACGGGTAAAAGGAAGCAGGCTCTTTCCTTTTTGAGCCAGTGCGCGCAAATTGGCGTATGCTCGTCTGATATTGGAGAAACCGGCTTTTTTTAAAGGCAGCGCGTATGTTTCTTCCGAAAGCTTTGGAGTAAGAACGATATCCGCCACATTTGTAACCGGATCTCCCGGCAGGCTTTCGCGGCCGAAATGGCGTTCCACAAACTGCCGCACAACCGCCGAGTGTGTCTCAAAATCCATATGCAGCTGCTGGGCCGCCGATAAGGCATCGGTCTGTTCATATCCCATTCGTCTTGCCAGATGTGAAAATTCCGAAGAATGGGCGGGGGGAAGGAAAAGGTCCTGTGCCGAACCCCGCAGCATACGAAGCCCGTTGATCAAATGGCGCAGAAAATCGTAAGCCTCGGCCAAATTTCTGGACTCGGCACTGCTAAGTACACCTATCTGGTCAAGCACCCGCAAAGCCTCCAGGATTTTTGGCGTTCTCAGCTGAGGATGTGATTCCCCGTACATGATCTGCATAAGCTGTACGTCATACTCAATATCGACCAGCCCGCCCGGACTGTATTTTGCATTTATCACTCCGGGCATCGATTTTTCCGTATACTGACGTTGTCTAAGGTGGCGAATTTCCGAGGGTACGATCAACCGTGCGGCATACACATACTCATCACGCAACCGCTCGATTCGCCCTCCAAGCTCCTCATCGCCCCCGATTGCTCGGAGACGAACGAGTGCCAGACGTTCGTAAGAGTGTGCATCTCCGCCCGGGCCGTAGTACCTGCAGAAGTTTTCCAGACTCACCGCAAGAGGCCCGTCCTTGCCGTAAGGCCGGAGCCGAAGGTCAATCGTAAAAATGCCCTGCCGCTTGGCATGAACGGCCAGAGCGGTTTCCTTTACAAGGCGGTTAAAGAATTCCGCGTTTGAAATGCGTTGCGGTCCGGCCGTGGTGCCGTTGTCGGAGTATACAAAAAGAAGTTCAATATCCGATGCGTATCCCAAAGCCGCGCCGCCAAGCTTGCCCAGGCCGAACACCGCATAGTGCGCGGGAAGTTCGGCCACGGTCTGAGGCTGCCCGTATCGGTTGACTAGGTCATCATAGGTCAAAGAAGCCGCCGTGCTGATTACGATCTCAGCCAACGAGCTTAATCGTTCGGAGAGAAAATAAAATGCCTTTTCAGGATGTAAAATGTGCTCGAGATCGATCAGGAAAATTTCTCTGTCTTTGAGTTCATTCAGACGATCGATCTTGTTTGCAAGAGTATCTGAACTTTGCCTCAGCTCCTTAACTGTATTCTGCAAAGTGTCGGTTTCGGTAGCAAACCTCCGATGAGTAATCTGGGGTTTGAGCATTGGGAGAAGTGTCTCATATTGTGTGCGGATGAAATCCTCCCACAGAAAATCACTTATCCCCAGCAGACGGGCAAGGTCCTGAAGCAGTCGGGGATTGGAAAGCAGATCCATCCATTCTTGCTTTTCCGGAAGATTCACTATCTCAGCTACAAGCTGCTCGAACCGATTGAGAGCCGCAAACGGGTCGGGAGCGTTGCCAAGAAAACAGGTAAACTGCTTGGTCAGCAGAACCGACAGGTGTATCCTTTCCCGGGTGCGAGTACCGCCGGCGGCCTGTGCGGTACTCTGGGAGATCAGCAGTTTATCTTCCACCATATGATCTGTGGTGCGAATAGACACACTCTCAATGGAAAAATGCTGGGAACTTAAGGCCGTGCTCAATGCATACAAAAATGCCGGAGTATCCTGCCCCGCGACGCGAAGTTCGTTTGACGTATCGTTTATCTGATGAATATCAATATCCATGGGAAGAAGAAAAACATCCCTGTCAAAGCTCATCGAGCGAAATCGGCCGGCAACCATCTCGTTTACCAGCCTTCGGGCCGCTGCCATTCCATCCGCGCCCCGTAAAAGATAGGAAAATATGCGATGAAGATCGTTTCTCAGCTTCTGTTCCCACTCTGAAACCGACAGCTGAGTAGAAAGAACGCAGTGGAAATGGTCGATTATCTTACGGGAGGAGAGTACGTTTCCCTTAAAACTCCTCCAAACAGCTCTCCCGCGAAAGGCTTGCCTTGCCGAAGGTTGCCTGGATTTGCTAAAGGTGAATACTTCACCGGATGAAATCGAAAGGCCGTTTGCAGTAAAAACCCCGGTTATCAGTGAAAACAGTGAAGGATAATCGGAGCCCAAAACGGTAATATCGGTCAAACCACCGGGAGCTGCCGATATCTGTACCTCTACCGGATTTTGGTCGGAAATTTTTTGCAGAGCCGTCAAATGCCGGGCAATCTTGTCCGGAAGAAATATCTCTGTGTAACGCTCATCCAACCTGGAGAGGTGATTACGTATCTGTTCTTCCGTCAGTGAAGGCTGGGCAGTTTTGATTTGATCGATAAAAGATTGGCTCATACAAAGGTCGCGGGCTCCGGTTTAGGTTTCATTATAACAATCCGGGTTTATAAAGCAAAGGTTCCTCTAGGGCCGTGCAGTTACCCCAGGCTTTGGTTATTCTGTTTTCAGAGGCAAACTACAAATCTTCCAATGAAGGCGGGAAAACAGGACAAGAAAGCTGGATATGCAAAATGATGTCTCGCTTCCTGTGTCTTTGACCCAGTGTACACTATTCCCTGTAGGCACATTTCCCTCCCAACGACTTTGCAATTATCTTGCCGGAAAATAATTCTTTGGAAGAGGTTCGCCAAGGTAATAAAATACGTATCATTTCCGGTTTCGTGCAGATTGAATTTAGGAGCGGTATCATATGTACAAACGGTGGATAATCAAAGCTTATTAGTGGTAAAATGCAAAAACGCTTAAATTGGCACAATTCTTCAGTAAGGTTACACGAATTTCTATCTCTCAAAACAACCGAAAATGTTTTTGATCGGCAATAAGGAGAGTCAATTTGTATCTGAAGCGATTAAGCTGCGGCCGGGTATGGGAATAATTACATGAAACTTTGCGATATGAAGAAACTTAGAGAACTTCTGGATCAATTTCCAGGTGATGAGGTATACACTTTCGAGCAGGTGCACGGAGTGATAACCGCTACTCTGGTGGGGCCTGAGCCTGTCATGCCGGGTGAATACCTTCCTTTCCTGTTCGGCAGGGAAGGAACAGTCCCGTCCTTCCTCATAGAAGCACATTTGGAAGGTATACATGATCTTTTAACAGAGCTGAAAGATCATATTACGATGGAGTTGGATACAAACCGTTTCAAACCGTGTTTCGGATACTTATTTCAGGATGGAAAACGCAAGTCGGATTTGCTTTCCTGGTGTATGGGCTTTATGGAGGGAATGGGTTTCTGGGACGAGCATTGGTTTGATGACGAGAATGTCGATTCGAAACTGGTGAAATACCTCTCGCCAATCATCTATTTCGCGGATCGGGGTGAAATCTTGAGTCCCTCCCAACCCCAAAAGAACAGTCGGGAGGTCACAAAACTGGAAAACCTCCTTGCCAAACTTATCTCTCCATGCATATTCAACATCCGTGATTACTGGAAAGAGCTTGTCCGAAACGGGCAGTATCACGACTGTGAGCGGTTGTATATGCGATGAGTTTGGTTGGACGAGTTAGAATTGGAAGAGTAGAGACACCTTTCTGCCTGCTTCAACGGTATAGTTTTTTGAAGGCGTTATTCACATTCCCTTTCCCGCCCGCAGATCAGTAAATCATATACCTACTCATTAATTCGTTGATTTAATCGAATCCTCTAAGATCTGCACGATGTATGCCTGAGCACCCGCGATTGAATTCCATCCAAAGCAAATCGAGTCGTAAGCAAACACCCGCTGGTTGGATGGAACAGGGATGAAGGACTAACCAAATCTTTGTTATTGCTCTCTGAGTCTGATTATAGTTTTTCGGTATAGCCCTCTTTGGCAATATCAAGAGACTTCTGCTGTATTGTTTAATTATTTCATCCTTTGAAAATGATCCCGCAGATATTGCCTTGTCGGTCGGTTTCAGACGACCTTCCCGGTTTTCATCCACGAGTCCAAGATCACATAGCAGCTTAACCGAATTTCTCGCCTGCTATTCGTTTATCGGCGGAAAAACCTTCCGTGCCGGTTTGAGATAGTTGCCTTCTTCTTTAAAATCAACGATGTTGGCCACCGCTCTGACCACGCTGTGATACCATTCCTTATTATATACGTACACCGGTGATCATGCCGGTAAGTGCGATCAGACGCGTGTTTCGAAGTGCCAGGGGTAAGCCCAGCAAGTGCTGCGGTAAGTTCCACTAAAGCATCATTGAGACCCAGAACCATCGATCCGGTGTATATTTTAGCCGCTCTTCATCCAGAATCCCAATAAGTTCCTTTTCATGATGTTTTACTGTTCTTCTCATCGGAAACCGCTTTGGAGAGACGGCTATAGATATAATATTCGGTGATTTCGTTTTTTTGTGCTTTAAAAGAGTTTCTCTTACGATTCATCTATCATTTCAGTTTACTTTCTTTTGAATTATTGGAGACAGGAAAAATAACCTTTGAAATAGAAGGAGTGACACGGGTTTGGCAAGGATCGAAACACATCATCAGCCGCTTGCAAAAGTATAAATACCGTTTGAAAAAACCCTACGGGCTAATTTTTTTTTGATATAAAGCGATTAAATCAATCGAATGTGATGGTGATCACAGAAATTCCAATGCACATGAAACATTTTCTGAAATAATCACTGGTTACACTTATTATATTCTCAAACTGCAAAACCATTTATAAGTAGAAACAATATTCCAGACATTCCCTTGGAGCACTCGGTTATGAGTATTAAAAAGTTCGCAATTGGTATCATCATTCTAACATGCACCTCAATATGCCTGTCCCGTCAGGTAAAAGGCGAAAAGGAGCTTGAGAGCCTGTTTGATTCTTTAGTAACGGCGGTTTCATACGACATGAAAGGCGCAAGGATAACGGTGCTGCCTTTTACCGAAAATGGCGGCAACGGCAGCGGTCTGGGTAAAAGTTTGGCGGAATTTATGATAGTCCGGGTTCAGCAGTTGAATCTTCTTACTCTGGTGGACCGTGCTGATTTTAAAAACGTTGTTGCCGAGATAGAACTGAGTCAGACGGGAATGGTTGAAGAGGACGCGACAATAAAGATTGGAAAGATGCTCTCCTCTCAATACCTTCTTACCGGCAGTGTCTCGATGCTTTTCAACAAGTACAGGATTAACGCCAAGATAATCAATACCGAAACAACCCAAATCGTTAAGAGCGCGGCGGTAAATATCGGTGTCGGCGATCTGGAAAATTTCAGTAAAGAGATGATGGGCCAGACCGGAAAAGTCAGCTCATCTCTGTTTAGAAGCACGATTCTTCCCGGTTGGGGGCAGTTTTACACCAATCACAACTTCCGAGGTGTATTGAGCCTGGTTGCCGGTCTTGGAACACTGGGCACTACGGGATTCTTCATAATTGAGACCGGCAAAGCCAAATCAGAGCTGGATTCACATGCGTCGGAAGCAGACAAAAGCTCAGCGGATTCCTTGACGCAGGAAGAGATCGTTGAATTCGACCGCAAGACAGCCGACTTGTACGACAATTATTCAAGAAAATACGACCGTGCGGTACTATTCGCGATCATTACCGGAGGAGTGTGGGCTCTAAATATGGTGGATGCTACAATCGCCGGTGCGCAGGCTAAAAAAAAGTTTCAGCTCTATTTCTCCGGTGATCCGCTGGGCGACAGGATGGAAACCGGTGTAGCGGTGAGGTTCTAAGATGAAAGAAAGAGTGTTTAAAAAACCCGGTGTCATAGGTAATCCAATTTTCAGGATATTTTTCACGATTGTTTTCTTTTCGATATTGATCGGCTGTTCCAAGGAGCCCATGCCCACGCTGTTTAAAGATATGCGTCAGGATTTGGCACCAAGAGGTGCTATTGCCGGGCGCATCATTGATGAGCAACAGAATTCGCTTCTGTGTGTTCAGATCACAACCGACCAGGGGTATACGGCAATAAGCGGAGGCGAGGGATATTTCATTGTAGAGAAACTGCCCAAAGGAACTCATTCGATAAATCTAGTCCGTTACGGTTATATAGATACCCTGATAGAGGTGGAAGATCTTGGAATAGGCGAGGAACGGCCGCTGGGAGAAATACAGCTCCGATACGGATTGGCGCGTATCAGAGGAACAGTGTTATCTTCCTCCGGAGCGCCTGTTTTCGGAGCAACGGTTGCGCTTGCGGAACATCCGTTCCATACAAAAACAGATGTTGACGGTCGGTTTGAGTTGATGGGAATACCCCCTGATGTCAGCAAAATCATTGCGGCCCATGATAAAGAGGGTTGGGGTCAGAAAAAACTCAGACTGAATCCGGGAGAGCACGAAGAGCTGGAAATATCACTCGAGGTAACCGTGGGGGGAACCCTAAAAGGCGTCGTCCAGAAGGATGACGGTTCACCGGATTCGGGCGCGGTTGTTACAGCCCTTGACGGGGCTTACACCGACACGACCAGCGACGGCACTTACGAGCTGAAAAATATACCTTGTGATGTTCCGGTTACGGTATCGTCGGGCGCGACACGTCTTGCCTCGGGAATCATGATTCCCGAGACCGATCCCGTTATCGAAATGGATCTTCCCGAGCTTGAGCTGATCAAATCGGAAAATGTATCCATTGTCGAAAGACAGGTGTTTGCAGCGGAAAACGACAGTGTGGAGATTTTCGCCGATGTTCGTCTTGGTGACGGATCGACCGCAAATTACGACAGTATTGCGGTTTTTCTGTGGAAAACAGGAAAGGCCGATACCGCCGCATTCGACACCAGCACGTCCGAACCATTTCTTTCAATTTTGCCTCGCCCGGGGCGGGAATACGGCTACGGCGTAATTACTATGGGAGGCGATACACTCTGTTGCGCGCAAATCAACATGGTTGAAGCCGAATCGCCGGAGCCGGAAATACATTTCGACAGCAGCAGCTTTCTCCCAACATCAAGTACGGTCACCGGGGATACGGTAACTCTTTCATGGAGCGCTTTCGAAAAATATGGAAGGCCCCTTGAGTACACGGTTTATCTAAGTGATATTCGTACCGATCCGCCGTCAATGTATGAAACAGGTATCGTAGATACTTTTCTGACTGTGGTTGATTTGACAGGAGGTGGAATGACCTATAATTGGCAGGTTATTGCTCATTGCAAGAACAGAACCATGGAAAGCCCGTTTTTTCGATTTGTTAAGCAGGACTGAAAGGTTAAAAAATATAGCCCATGGATGGATTTCGTTCTTGTTTTGCATCGGTATGGATGATATTCAAAGGAATGATTCAAATCACCCTTCCGATCTTTTTGTTAATTAACTGCTCAAAAGATGCCCAGCCCACCTCTCTGATGAGTCTCAGGGGGGATTTACAAATAAAAGGCACGGTTTCCGGAACGATTATCAACAGTTCCGGTAAACCGTTAAGCGCTGTTCATGTATCAATCGACAATAACAGATATACAACGGTAACCCTGCCCAACGGTGATTTCTCCATACCCGATATTCCAGCGGGGAATTTTTCTGTTTCGCTGAAGAGGTTTTCTTATGCCGACACCACTTTAGAGGATATCGAGCTTTCAGTGAATCAGGATTTGGTGCTTTTTGATCAGATTGTAATGAAATCTTCTAAAGCGATGCTTTCAGGCCGAGTTACTCTCAATTCGGGTGCGCCGGTCGGCGGTGCGGGAATAACGATAGCGAGTCAGCCATACATAACCCTTTCAGACGAAAGCGGTAAGTTTGGCTTTACCGACTTGCTCTCAGGTGAAGCGACTGTGATTGCGGCAAGGAAAGGTGTAGGTTGGGGAGAGACGGTCGTAGAACTGCTTCCCGACAAACAGCTTTCCGTTTCGATTTCACTGGACAAGGAAGGCGGCAAGGTTAAGGGCCGGGTGCTGGATGAGCATGGAAACGGTGTAGAAGGTGAGATCGTTTCCGCGATGGGTGGAGGTATAACGGATACCACTAATGAGAATGGCGAATATTTGCTCATTAATCTCCCGTCAACCATTCCCATAACAGTATCCGCCGGACCCGACCGGTCTATCGGAGGGTTACGTGTGAGCGAAGGCGGCACTCTGGCAGGAGCGGATCTGGTGCAGGTCTCCACAGTCGGCGGGCATGGAATAGTGTTGGGGAATCAGACGATAATATCGGCGCGGCGGCTGCCGGTAAAACTGTCGGCCGACCTGCGGGAGGATGAAAACGGCCGAATCCCTATTGACAGTGTCGCACATTTCAGGTGGGATGTCGACAATGACGGCGACGTGGACACGATAACATCGGTACCGTCACTGGAGATATTGCCCTCATCGGACTGGCAGGAAGAAAAAAACATTAGTTACGGAATAATGACCGTTTGGGGGGATACAGTTGACGGGGCGAAAATTACCGTTCGCCGTGTATCATCCTTGCCTGTCGTTGATGCATCGGCGCTAAAAACCACTCTTCGAACCGGTGAGGCCGGAGTATTTAAGGGCAAAGCATTCTCCCTGGATGGTAATATTGTCCGATACCAGTGGACTTTCGGCGACAGCAGCTCCTGGAGCCGAACCGATACATCGGATGTCATTCACCGGTATTCCCGTCCGGGTATCTATAAGGCAAGGTTTACCGCGATCACCGAGGACAGTTCGGCAACAGATTCAATAATGGTAAATGTATCGGGAATTCATTTAGGCGTGGCTCTTGACACTCTGGAGCTGTCGGGAAATATCACCCTCGACAAACCTTTCCATACCGACTCCCTTGATTACAGCGCAACCGTTCCCTACGAAACCGAAAACCTGTTTTTAACAACCGCTGCGCTTGATTCAACCAGTATGGTTGTGTTGGACAAAGATACTCTGAAATCTGGAACACCTTCAGATACGATCTATCTGAAGGTTGGTGTGAATGAAATAAGGGTCCGACTGGTTGCACTTGACGGTGCGAAAGGCGAGTATGTTGTCAGGATATTACGTCAACCCAATACCGACGCATCCCTGAGTAAACTTCTTGTGCTTGAAAACGGGCTGGAGAGAAATGTCGGCTTTGGTAAAGATACTCTTAACTACCGATTCGGTGTAAGTGACACAACCACAGCGTTAACCATGATTGCCGGGGCCGCCGACAGTCTGGCTTTGATTACTATAGGTGATGAGCCGGATACAATCAAGGCGCACGACACCGTTACGGTCCGGCTGGACGGTAGAGAAACAGTAACGCGGATAAAGGTGACGGCGGCAAACAGAGTAGACACCAGGATATACACCTTAAAAGCAGTTCGGCCGCCGGTTCTTTCAAGCCTTACAGTAAGTGCGGGTGGAGAACCGATCGAGTTTGAGTTAGAATCCGGTCAGTATGTATGCTCTCTTGAGGTTGGATTTACAACCGAGTCTATCACTATTGTGCCCCAAAAATCTGAAGGAACTGATCTGATAATCGTAGATGATGATACATTAAATACCGGAGAGTATACGCGGCCTGTAAATATAGGTACCGATTCGATTTCGATTGCCGTTGTGTCTTTGGACAATCCCGAAAACTATTCCCGCAAAGAGTATCGCCTGATAGTGCAAAGGCACGCACGATCGGAAGCATCACTTTCTTCCCTTCGTATAGACGATGAAAACGGGGATTTGCTGGCGCAAAATTTCTCCCCGGATTCGATGATTTACGATTTGGATCTGCCTTTTGAGATTGATTCCATAAGTATCGCTGCGCTTTCGCGTGATGAACTGGCATCCGTTACAGTGGACGGGGATACGATTGAACCCGGCGAAACTTATCCGCTCTTGCTGTCGGTAGGCAGCGATACGATTGAAATAGTTGTAGTATCAGCCGACGGTATGGTAGAGAACACATATACGGTCTGCATAACCCGGGCCGCCAACCCGAACGCATCCCTTCATTCACTTTCTCTTATGGTGGAAGGAGACAACAGGGACATATCATTCAGCCCATCGCGATTTATCTATAATATAGAGCTTCCCTGGTATTGCGACTCATTTGTACTTACGCCGACTCCAGCCGATCCACTGGCATCGCTATCGGTAAACGACAGTGCGATCTCCTATGGTGATTCAGTCAAAATAGATGTGTCGGGCCCGGATACCGTAAAAATCCGGGTAGTGGCGCCCGATCAAAGCGCGGTGCATACTTATCGGCTTATATTGACCAATGCTCCAGTCCCGATTCCCGCAATTTCCGAAATAACCGTCAACGTTCAGGAGATGGAGCCCGTAACGTTTGCGAAGGACACAAACGAGTTCGAGATAAACGTTCCTTACGAAACTGAAACGTTAGTTCTGACGCCCACCGGAGCGGATTCGGCGAAAGTCATGGTTGAAGGGGACACTATCGGTTCGCAAGAAAGCGCCACTGTTGTATTCGGTGCGCAAAAGGACACAATTGTTCTGACTGCGTTTTATGCGACTCCGGACACATTTAGCCTGTATAAAATTTACGTAAATCGTATGTTGCGATCCGAGGCTGGACTCGATTCTTTAGCCGTAACCAGTGAGCGCTCGGGTTTTACCGCCCAAATTGACCGTGATGGTAATCGGTTTTCTACACATGTACCTTTCGCCGCGGACACGGTTGATATTCGTTTATATCCGCGGGATTCAAACGCCGGTATTACGGTAAATGATTTACCTGTAGACGGTAGTATTTTTACTGCTCCCCTGAAAATGCTGAACAATTCGTTTGATATCACAGTTACCGCCGCTGACGGTCAAACGGATTCGGCTTATACGCTTGTTGTTAATCGTAGCGGAGATTCGCATTCTTGGGCACAAATGATTTCGATAGACGGTAATGACATACCTGATTTTTATCCAAACGTGTATACTTATAATTTACGGTTGGGGCCGGATGTTAAAAGGCCGGAACTGGTGGTAGTACCCCAAAGTGAGAATGCTCGTATATCGATTAACGGAGCCACTCCAGTGACGGGGACATGTTCCACAACGCTGGTTTTGTCGGAAGAAGATAATATTCTCATCGAGGTATGTTCCGGTGACTTGACCGATACTACCTATTATTCTATTCGAATTCGCCGAACTCACTACAGGCTGTATGTATCTGCCCCCGACTACCGGCAGTCACTTAGTCCGCAAGATGATACTCTGATTGCGGTAGGCGACAGTATCCAAATTCGTTCTCTTGATCCCGAACGGTATAACTTGTATAGAGTGTATGCAAATGGTGATACACTGCTTCCCGAAGGAGGTATCGTTACACTGAGAAACATCAGGAGTAGTGATACCGTGGAAGCTGTTCTGAACCATATCCCGGAGTTTACGGGAGAATTGAATCTGACAACTTACCGCGGTCGGGAATTTTCGTATGTGCCGGCAGTAGCGGATAATGATAATGATCCGCTCCGATTTACGGTCGTTGATCAGGTATTACCGGCGGGATTGCAGTTCAACCCCGAAACCGGGGAAATTTCGGGAACTCCTGTGTACATGGGTTTCTGGGAAATTCAAGTGACCGTAACGGCCCACAAATCGCCTCCCGT
>CAZPHU010000079.1:0-12987 GCA_964586285.1 uncultured Fibrobacterota bacterium
TCGGCGGGGTACGGAAGACTCGTCCTATAGCATGACGGTTCCCGCGTTCTGCGAGCCCTCGTTGGTCCCGGAGGGACCTCATTCTTTAACCCGGCATTTTAATGCCGGGAGGACCTCTCGGATGCCCAGAAGCCTATCCCATACCGAGAAGCCTATCCCATACCGAGAAGCCTATCCCATGCCGGGCGCACACAAAAAAGCCCGTACACACATACGTGCATACGGGCCTGCTATAGGAGCGAGGAAAAGAGGGGTTATCCTATAGCTTCATTTCCTTCTTCACCGGTTCTTATTCGTATACATTGAGGCAGGTCGAATATGAATATCTTCCCGTCGCCAATATTACCGGTACGTGCACCCTTTATGATAGCATCAACAGTCGGTTGAACATACTTATCGTTTACCGCGATTTCGAGTCTTACCTTTTTCAAAAGATTTACCTCAATCACACTTCCACGATAGCTTTCGGTGTACCCTGCCTGCTGTCCACACCCAATGACGTTTGTAACAGTCATCTTCTTTACATCGGCATTAAACAGCGCTTGCTTTACATCGGGCAACTTATTTGGTTGTATTACAGCTACGATCATCTTCATAATATTTTCACTCCTTATTATCTGTTCTTAACTCGGCTCAGCCTTCGGTATAAAAAATCTGAAACCCGTTGTATCCTTCCATCCCATGCTCACCAATATCAAGACCGCGGATTTCCTCATCGCGATCAACTCTAATCCCAACGGTTGCTTTGATGATTGAGAAAAGGATAAACGCCGCGACAAAAGCCCATGCAAAAACGCTTACTATTCCGACCAACTGAACCAGTACCGGTCCGAAACCGCCGCCGAAGAACAGTCCGGCTGTGCCGCCGTATGCTTCCTGAGCAAAAAGTCCCGCCGAAAGTGTTCCCCAGGCACCGCATACACCATGAACACTGACAGCACCAACAGGATCGTCGATTTTAAGGACCTGATCTATAAACAAAACCGCCAACACAACCAGTATACCACCGACAAGACCAATTATAATCGCGCTCAGAGGTGATACATTGGCACATGGTGCAGTAATCGAAACCAGACCGGCAAGTGCACCGTTAAGCGCCATGGATGCATCGGGTTTACCGATAACGATCCAAGCGGTAACCATCGCGGCAACGGCTCCCATTGCGGCGGCAAGATTGGTGGTCACTGCGATTCGTCCGATACTCATGTCGGCTGTTGTTGTGGAACCAGGATTGAATCCAAACCAGCCAAACCAGAGAATAAATACACCAAGAGCGGCAAGAGGAATGTTGTGTCCGGGAATAGCGCGCGAACGTCCGTCAGGACCGTACTTGCCTATGCGGGGCCCAAGCACTATCGCACCGGCCAGAGCACACCATCCTCCGACTGAATGCACAACCGTTGAGCCGGCGAAATCGATAAAACCAAGCTTCTCCAACCAGCCTTCACCGTTGAAAAGACTTCCCCATGCCCAATGACCGGAAATAGGATAAATGATTGCCGATATCACCACACTGTAAATTAAATACGATGTAAATTTGGTTCTCTCGGCCATTGCACCCGACACAATTGTCGCCGCAGTAGCCGCAAATACAGTCTGGAATATGAAAAAGACCAGAGTCCATTCCCACCCTTCGGTTCCAGGCGCGGCATCGGAGAGAAAAAAACCGCTTGTTCCGATAAAATGCCCCGCGGTGGTTCCAAACATAAGCCCAAAACCCATAACCCAGAAACCAAGCGATCCGATAGAAAAGTCCATAAGGTTTTTCATCATTATGTTAACCGAATTTTTTGCCCGGGTAAACCCTGTCTCAACCATGGCGAATCCCGCCTGCATGAAAAACACCAGTATCGCAGCGATCAATGTCCACAACACATTACCATGCTCCTGCGGCATCGCTTCAACCTCCTGAGCAAGTAAGGGTAACGAACTTACGCCTACCAGGAGTGCTGTTGCTGTTAATTTCCTATGTTTCATTATTTTTTCCTCCCGTCAATTAAAGACTCTTAGAATTCTACTATAATTTCCGAACCTACCGAAAAGCTGACTTCGGTGTCCTCACCATCCAAATCCGTATCATCCATTGGAATCGTGGCTCCTCCCCACAACCACCACTGTACACCGTCGGCAGGGTATACATACAACGTAGGCACGACCCAGAAAGCAGCGTCTTCATATTCATCCCCGGTTATATCTTCAGCCTCATCGATCGCGGCTTCATGATATTCAAGAGGTAAACCCACGGCCAGCTTTTCATTAAATGCATATCCCGGTTCGATATAAAAGAAAAGTTCATCATCCAGACCAAATAGAGCACCATCAGTTCCTACCGGATTAATGGAGTCGGGATCAACTAAGGTATAAAAAGATGCGGCTACACTAAACTTGTCAAGCGTAAGCATCGGTTCCACCAAAATTGTCATTACATTAGCCCGTTCATCACCGTTAGGAAGATTTTGGTATCCAAAGTCGGCCTTGAGTGAAAGAGCATCGCCAAAGCTGCCGTTATATTCTAACCCTGTAAGAATAGCCCCTACATCCGAAAAATCCTGCTGAACATCAAAACGGGTACCGTAATATGCCTCTACACTTTGTGTTTCGGAAAGCGTAATTCCACTCTTACCGAAAATGTCAAGCTCGTTTACATTCGTAGCAGAGTCTATCAGTACCCCTTCATCATCAACGGGAATAAGCTCTTCCGGCGAATCGGCTACACCCACTAAAACCATCTGGTTGAACAACCCCGCTTCCACCGAGTATTGAATACCGCGTGTAAAAGTCTCGGGAGTAATCATGCTTAACCTTTTGTAGTAGTAATAATTGAATCCGCCGTATTGATAAACCAGATCTCCAACCGAAAACGTACCGAATGAAGTTCCAAAAGTTATATCAAAACCGTCAAACAAAACCGATACCCAGCGGTCACCCCTGACTTCATCGGTACCCGCCGGAACCCTGCCGGAGAGCATTGTCACATAAAGATTGGCGGATACGTTTTCCGAAAAGGCCAGGCTCATACCAACGTCCAGTTCCTGGTTAGCATAAAAGTTACCGTCGAAATCCGCGACTAAATCAGCATCTAAAAATCCGCTGAAAGATACTTCGGGTTGTGCGTGCACCAGTAAAGCCATGGTCGCTGCCAGTGCCAGGGTTTTTGAGATCATGGAACGCATACCGCCTCCTTGTAATTAGTAAAAAAAAAATAAGTATGTTAAGGTTTTTTGCATCTGTCAAAAACGCGTCTTCCCAGTGCCAAACGCAACCGGTATGCCAAACCTTCAGAATCGCCGTTTCGGAAGCATAGAGGCCGTTTTCGCCACGATCACCATCTTGACCAACCGATGAAACGTAACAATTTTGTTCCCCAGGCAAAAGGGTTAATACATTTTTGTGCTTCCTTTTTTTACACTCGAGTTGTGTAGGAAGATTTTAAATTTTCCGAAGGATTACAGGGAGGAATGCGGCGGGAGGGATTTTTCCCCATCACATTTTACCGAGTGCCGAATATAGGACGAGCCGGTGACGTAATTCGGCTTTAATAAGGACCAAAAGGATCTAAAATGAGCTCGCAATGTTAAATACACGTCAACAGCCGGGTGTGTGAGGGATATATATTTAGTACAATAATTATAGAGGATAAAACTTGAAATCTGTCCGAGACACCTTGTTGTATACGCATAACCAATTGTTTATCATGTACTTATATAGAACCTTGCTTCTCCTGGCAGGCGTTTGCGCAATCATGGCGACCGCGCAGGATACAACCGAGACACAAACCGATACAGTTTTGAATCAACAGCTAACCGACACCGCTGCGACTCAGGCGACCGATACAATCGCCTACGATGCCGATAAAATCGAGTATGATATCCAGGAGCGCATACTGTTACTCACCGGAAATTGTGTGGTAACCTACCAGGACATGCGTCTGTATGCCGATACCATTCATTACCTTCTGGATGAGGATCTTTTACTGGCATCCGGCGTCCCTCAACTCATCGAGGGAACCGATACTGTCACCGGTGAAACAATGGTATACAACCTCATAACAAAACGGGGTAAAGTCAAATACGCCACCGCACGTTCCGGCGGCGGAGGGTACACAGGCATACAGATCGCCAAGGGAGACAGCAGTACCTACTACATCGAGCAGGGCGACTATACATCGTGCGCACTGATCGATACGCCCCACTACTTCTTTTACAGCAAGAATATCAAGGTTACACCCGGAGACAAAGCCATAAGCAGGCCCATTATTCTGAATATCGGCGATGCGCCTGTAATGGCTCTGCCCTACTATGTGCTGCCTTTGGAGCGCGGTCGACAGAGCGGTTTTCTTCGTCCAAGATGGGGCGGCAATGTTAATCAGGGCGGTTATCTGGATAATGTCGGATATTACTGGGTTATAAACGACTACATGGACGCGACTCTATCCGGTAAGGTTCAGGAGTTTCAGGATTGGATCATACAGACCCAGGGAAGGTACGCGCTTAAATACTGGCTTAGCGGCAACATATCCGCTCGGTACGCCCAGAGCAGAGACTTGTTGCGAGAAAGTAACAGATGGTCCCTGGATTATCGTCACGATCAGAATCTGGTCCCCGATGCATCCCTGCGGCTCTCGGGAAGTGGGAACCTGGTTTCGGATCGAAGTTTTTATACGGAGTATTCCGAAGACACCACCGAGCTTCTGAATCAAAAAATCAACGCGAACCTTACCCTGTCAAAGCGCTTTAGCAGCATAAATGCCAGCGGAAGCATTAACTGGAATCGTGATCATAATTTGAGGACCGAAATCATAGATGAAAATCTTCCAACGGCAAATTTCAGTCTTCCAAACCGCCCGTTGATACCTCAGTCCGAATCGGCTCCCGCCGATGAGGAACCGGCATGGTATAACAAGATCTACTACTCCTATAATGCTCAGGGTATGCACAAACGAAGGTTGTACAAGGGTGATTCTTTGGATTTAAAGGACATTTCCCTTCTGGGGCTTACGCAATCGGTCAATCTCAGCGCTCCTTTGACAGTTTTAAGGTGGTTTACGGTTAGCCCGTCTTTCTCCGCTCAGTTAACCGGATTCGATTCTTATATCGATACCACCTCAACTCCGAGGGTAAACGTACGGTATCCAACCAGAAGAGTTCTTGAATCGGAAGCGGAAGATATCGATGAACAGCCCGTCGATACCATACTGGAAGACAGGGGAGATTCGATAATAGTCTATTATCAGTACGTCGATACGGTTTTCGATACACTGATTGTAGATACCTTTCCCGAGCCCAGTTGGGTTCCCCCCTCCTATCAGGCCGGCGTGAGCATGTCCACACGTCTTTACGGGATCTTTCCGATAAAAATCTTCAATTTCACAGGCATGCGACACACACTGTCTCCGTCGGTAAGTTACAACTATGTACCCGAACGCAAGCTCGATCGTTTGTATCCCACGTTTTTATCCTGGGCCGGCTCGCGAGAGCAGTCGCAAAACGTATCCTTTTCATTGGGTAATCTGTTCGAAGGGAAAATACGTCGCGAAGCCCGGGAGGGAAAAAAACCTGAAGAGAAGACATTTACGATTCTCTCTGGAAATATCAACGCATCGTATAATTTCGAAGCCGAAGACGAACAAAGAGCCTGGAGCGATATTTCGGTATCGGCAAATACAAATTACAGCGTTTTCAATGTATCTTTCAGCTCCAGTTTCAGACCATATGACGAGTTTGACAACCTGGTATACCGACCGAACCTTCTGAATTATAATATTTCTATTCGCCCCAGAAACCTTTCGGCGCGAGGCAGCATCTGGGGAGGAGATTTCTTTGTACTGGAAGGGCTTTATCCCAAAGACAGCCCGCTTTATGCTGATGCAGGATCCCAAAAGTGGAATATAAACATAAGCCCCTCGTACAGTTTTTCGCGTTCCCGTTCTTCACTTATAGATGATTTTGAAACAAAAAGACAATACTCACTAAGTGCCTCCATGGGTATTGATTTCACCCGCGGATGGTCGGCGTCCTGGAACGGCTTCTACAATTTTAATACCAATCGTCTGGAGGGGCACTCGCTAAATTTCGACTGTGATCTGGAATGCTGGCAGCTTGATTTCAACTGGCGTCCCTCAGGCTACGATCCGGGCTTTGCATTCACAGTTTCCATCAAGGAACATCCAGATATAAAATGGGAACGTCGCGACTGAATGTTAACGGCTAAATTTGACGATTGCGACAGTAATCACTGTTGGCGGGAGAAACCTCAATAATCCTGGTTTCGTTTAGATGATCGACAATTACTCGTGCCCGTTTCGTTGTGCGAGCTTTGGAATATCTTGCTACAACAGCGGCGGCGGTATGTAGCTCCTCCTCCGAAATTCCACCATTGACAACGCCAACCGGACCTTCCATATCGGCCATTTGGAAGCGGATATCTTTAGGGCGGATCAGCTTTTCCAAAATTATGTTTTCTTGATGATCTCTACCAACAATCACCTTAGCCCGCGGCGTAATTCTTATATGCCTTCCGTAAGCTAGAAGAGAAAAATCGGTGATATCAAAATCTGGATAGTGTTCCTTAAGATCTTCAAAGCGTCTTCCGGTACTCTCTTCAGTTAGCCTGCATCCTCCCGCCGGAGTTGCATGAGTCAATCCATACTCTTTGGCATAAGTGAATTGTATTTTCCGACCTCTTCCCGAAATTGCCAGTAAACGCTCTCTATCCACTATCCCGTCAAGCTCTGCCTGTGTCGGCGGCAAAAGTTTGGCACTTAAGGGACGAAGCAGCAATCCCTTCAATCCCGATCTTTTCTCGACGGTAAACATTGAATCCCGTCGCTGACTCATGGGACGCTGACCGATCACTTCACCGGTTGCGATGAAGCTTGCGCCGGTTTCTTCCATGATTTTTTTTGCTTTCTGCAAACGATGAATTCTGCAGTCTACGCAGGGATTGGCATATTTACCGTAGCCGAAACGGGGATTTTTGACCATGCCCAGAAACTCACGCCCCTCTTCCTCTATCCGAAGCGCAACTCCCGCTTCCTCGGCATAGCGGCGCACGGAGACATGCTCTTTTCCAATGCCGGATTCAAACGGCAATACAAAATGCAAAGCTGTAACATCCAGTCCCTGTGATTTCAACAGATGAGTGGCGATGATGCTGTCGAGTCCACCCGAAAACATTACCAGACACGAAGGCATTAGAAATCCGCTTTCTTTGGATAACGAGGAAAAGGTATAACATCCCTAATGTTTTGCATACCCGTTACGAAAAGAAGAAGTCGCTCAAATCCGAGTCCAAACCCGGCGTGAGGTGCTCCACCATATTTACGAAGCTCAAGATACCACCAGTAATCCTCTTGGCTCATTCCGTTTTCACGTATACGCGATACCAGGAGATCATGATTGTCTTCACGTTCCGAACCGCCGATCAACTCTCCTATTCTGGGGACCAGCAAATCCATCGCACGAACGGTTTTCCCGTCAGCGTTGCCTTTCATGTAAAAGGCCTTTATCTCTTTGGGATAATCGTACACTATAACCGGTTTCTTTAAAACCGTTTCCGTGAGGTAGCGCTCATGCTCTGTTTGTAAATCCTCTCCCCAGTGGATCGCGTACTCGAAATTGCCGTTGTTTTTTTCAAGTATTTTAACTGCTTCGGTGTATGAAAGACGTTCGAACGAATCGTTTGCGACATTTTGAAGAGTCTGAATGACGGTCTTATCCACCCGTGAATTGAACAGTTCCAGATCCTGATCACATTTTTCGAGACTCCATTTAGCCAGAAATCGCACAAACTGTTCGGCCAAGTCCATATTGCGGAAGATATCGCAGAAAGCCATTTCAGGCTCTATCATCCAGAATTCCGCAAGATGTCTGCTGGTGTTTGAGTTCTCGGCACGAAATGTAGGACCAAACGTATAGACACGTCCCAATGCCATCGCAAATATCTCGGCTTCAAGCTGACCGCTGACTGTAAGGAATGCCTGGCGGCCGAAGAAATCCTCCGAGTAGTCGACCATGCCGTCATCGGTCAGTGGAGGATTCTTATGGTCTAGCGTAGTGACCCGAAACATCTCTCCCGCTCCCTCACAGTCACTTGCGGTAATTATCGGAGTATGCACATAATGAAAGGAACGCTCCTGGAAAAATGAATGTATCGCAAAACTTAGCGAACTGCGGATTCGGCTGACCGCCCCCAGTGCATTTGTCCGGGGGCGCAGATGCGCGATTTCTCTTAGAAATTCGAAACTGTGACGTTTCTTTTGCAAAGGATAATCCGAGGGCGCGAGGGTATATACCGTTACTTTGTTGGCATGAAGCTCCACCGACTGCCCCTTACCCGGGCTATGGATAAGTATTCCTGTCACACCTACACTGCTTCCAGTAGTCAGGGGTTGCACGGCAGTATCGTAATCGGCAATCGAGGCATCAACCACGACCTGCAAATTGGCTAAGCAAGAGCCGTCATTTATTTCTAGAAAGGAAAACCCTTTGGCATCCCTTTTTGTTCTGACCCAGCCGTTTACAGCGACTTCCCTTTTTGACGGAGCCTGGCAAAGAAGCTCGCAAACGGTACTTGAAGATGTATACATGTGAATCGCTCCTTTACTCTGTTGCTATTCACCATAATAGTCTATGAGTGTACGGGGATTATATTGTCCTATTTTTTCTTCATAATTAAGAAAAGGTAATCCGATGATAGAGAAAACACCCGCCACTTGCCCTTTCCGCCGACTGATCATCTTGGCAACCGCCTCAATAGTTCCCCCGGTGGCAATAAGGTCATCAACAATCAACCATCTTTTCCCCTCGGGAACATCATCGATATGCATTTCCAAAGTAGCTTCACCATACTCAAGCGCATAGCTTTCAGCAAGAGTTCGGCCTGGAAGCTTACCCTTTTTACGAGCGAGTATCAAAGGTAGCTGTGCACGAATTGCAAACGGTGATCCAAGTATGAACCCCCTGCTCTCGATTGCTATTACACCGTCGATTTGCTCATTCGCGTATATCTCAATCATACAGTCTATTACGTATGCAAGCGCTCCGGGATTTGAAAAAATACTGCAGACATCATAGAACTTAATTCCCGGTTTTGGGAAATCGGGTACTTTTCGAATCACCTTATCCAGATCCATAGGGCTCACTTCCTTACAGAAACAATAAAAAAAAGAAAAAAACATACATTTGTCTTTAACAAGAAACGATTTTTCAAAGGAGTATAATATAATAAGTGGAGTTTTTGGTTCATTGATCCTCATGGAGCAATTTAAATCTCGTTTTCTAAGGTCTTTGCATGATTAGATTTTCAAAATCCTGTGTCTTATGCTGCTTGGTTACATTCTCCTTGCTGTTTTTTAACTGCTCGGTTAATTCCTGGGCAAAGTACAAACTGGCCGATGCGCTGAGCGAGGGAAATAATTCCGCCTTCACCACCGATGACGATCCCGAGCTGGTGGGTGAGGCCATCCCGTTTGCAATCAAAAGTTATGAATCGCTGCTCGCCCAAACGCCTGAACATGTCGGGCTTTTGACCACGCTGGGAAGGTTGTATGCAAACTATGCCTATGGATGGATTCAACTTCCGGCCGACACTCTTGCCGACAGCCGGTATCGACAACAAGCGGCCATGATGAAACGGGCGAAAAAATTCTATCTGCGAGGAAGAGAGTATGTATTGCGTTCGCTTGAAATTACCCATCCCGGTTTTCGTTCTCTGCTTGATGAAGGTAAAGTCGATTCGGCGATAGCCTTAACAGATAATGGCGACACCACCCGGCTGTATTTGGCTTCTCTGTGCTGGTCCGGAGCATTTTTAACAGACAAATTCGATCTGTCCATGGCTGCATCAATGGATCGCCCAGTCGCGATGATGAAGAAAGTGCTTGAAATGAATGAACAATACGGCAAAGGAGCAGTGCACGAATTCTTTATAAATTACTATGGAACATTACCAGAGTCAAAAGGTGGTGGGGCACAAAAAGTTCAGGAACATTTCGAACGTGCGCTCGCGTTGTCCGACAGTGCCAAAGCATCTCCCTACGTTTCCTACGCACTCTCAATATGCGTCAAAAATCAGGATGTCAACGAATTTAAAAGCCTTCTCCAGAAAGCACTTTCCATCGATATCGACAAACATCCCGAGTTTCGACTGGCAAACGTCCTTACTCAGCGCAAAGCCGAATGGTATTTGAGGAATATCGGGGAGTTTTTCCTGATCGACTAAAAAGTATCCAGGTTCACGCGGGCGGCGGTGCTTTCGTCGATTTGGATAACTCTAGATTCAAAACCGCTTGAGGTGAAGGTTATATAAGAGGTAGTTTCGGGTAAGACTTCAGGGAACATATCCGCCCATTCGATAAGACAGATTCCATCGCCGGCAATATATTCATCGAATCCGATTTCCACCAGCTCCTCGATGCTGCTCAGTCGGTAAAAGTCAAAGTGGTGAATGGGATACAAATTGGTGTCATAAGAGTTGACCAAAGAAAAAGAGGGGCTTCTGACACCCGCCTTTTCGTTGAGAAAACCAACAAAACCGCGGACGAACTCGGTTTTACCCGCACCAAGGTCTCCAACCAACCCAAAAACATCTCCCGCTTGGGCAACTGCTGCTAATCGGGCCGCTAATTCGCGCGTACGATCAACTGAATGAATAGTTATTCTCATAAGCTGGTTTACTTTTTTAACGGCCGCAGTGTCGCCAGCGGTACGATTACCTCTTCCATGGAGATACCGCCGTACTGAAAACAGTTCTGATAATGTTTTTGATAATTTTCGAATTTATCGTGGTGAGTAAAATAGTAGTTTTCTTTCAAAAAAACACAAACGTTTTGCGGAGAAAGAACTGGAAGTTTAAACATCACGGGATCGGAAATATAAAAAGCGTATCTCTCATCACTTGTGACCTTTTCGCCGAAACGGTACCGTCCTTTTTCTTCACCGGCAACGGTTCCGTACAATTCGGTGCCTCGGGTACACAAAACGCTTCCATTGCAGGAAGTTACGATTATTGTGCAATCCATACTACTAAGGTCCTTCAAAAACTGAAATAAAGAAGACTTTTTAAACCACAATGCAGTTGCCGTCACAAATGAACTTTCATCAGAATCAGCTTCTTCGCAAATCAAGGAGCCGGTTTTAGCATCAGCCGCAAGAATATCAAATAAGTCAACAGTGATCGAAGAGAGCTTTGAGTTGCAAACAATATCAAGAGCGTTTGCAAGCTCTTTACCGTCTGTCTGATTGGAAATTCCAGTCACTAAGCCCAAATCATCCGGTTCGATTCCCTTTTTTCTGAGATTTTCTTTGAGCATTCGTTCTATCAGTTCATTTTTATTATAGTTCCCTTGCTCTTTCCATAGTGTAGGATATAGCTCGGCTATTTCACCTGGATACATTCCGGAAAAAAGGCTATAACTTGTATAGGCGGGTGAAGTAGGTAAAATTGAATAGTAGTTTGTTCGTGAGATCTCGAAATACTTTCCAAGCATTCCTTCCATACCGCGCAGTTGATCCAGGCGCATACTGTCGAATGCCAGAAGTATAACTTTTTCGCCTTTTTGCATTCTGGGGAACACACTGTTTTCAAGCACAGATGGAGTCATAAGCGGAGAATCATCCGCCCCATGCACCCATCGCAAATAGTTTTCCATGTAAAAGTTGGAAAAAAGCGCATCAGCATCCGATTTTTGACCGGTATGTATCTGCCGCACGCCTTCATTATCTACATTAATTAGACGCAAATCCCAGCTGACCAGCTCTTCATACAATCTGGCCCACTCCGCTGCGCTAAGGTTTTTCTGTAAAAGGGTGCGGTATTGTGAGTATGCACGAACGAACTTTTGAGAAATTTGCGAGGACAGGATCTTCTTGGAGTGAATAATTTTCTTACAGACTGCTAGTATACGGCTGGAATCAATCGGTTTAGATATTTGACCGTCAATTTTTTTGCCGCCGTAATCTTCATTTATCCTGGTATCTTCATTTTTAGCCACTATAACTACTGGAAGTTGCGGAACCAAATCCTTGATTTCTTCGAACGTAGCTAATCCATCTTTTCCCGGCATCTGCTCATCAAGCAATACTAAATCATACTCTCCGGGTTTTCGTTTAACAATTTCAATTGCCTCCTCACCCGAGAAGACCGGCGTAACACTATAGCCGCGTGTTTCCAAAAACATAATGTGGGCGCGTAAAAACTCTATTTCATCATCAACCCATAGTATTCTTCTACGCATTTAATCGCCCCCTATGCCGTTTCAATGCATTTTTTACCATATTCACCGCATTTTGATCACAGATGATTCATCAAAGGAAGGAAAAACTCATGCTCACAAATTATATGAGGTATGCAACATAGTATAGTTATTTCTTAGACGCAGCCTGTTGGGAATAGATAAATCGTTTATAGAGCCGCGATGTAATCCCCAGGGCAAGAAAAACCGCCGAAAACAATACAACCCAGTCGCCAAATCTGGTATAGAGAGTATCAATCCTCGAAACCGGAATCGATACGATCAACTCATCGCGTGTATACAACTCAGTTTTTCCCAGCAGCCGTCCGTATTGATCCGCTGCCAGAGTTATTCCGGAATTTGCGCTCCTGATTTGTGAAACCCCGTTTTCAATGCTTCTCATCCGCGACATAACCGCATGCTGATAGGGGGCTGTGGATTTTCCAAACCACCCGTCATTAGTAATGTTGACCAGCAGATTTGCGCCCCTTTGCACCCGTTCGCGAATCAGCGCAGGGAAAATCATCTCATAGCATATAAACGGAGCCGCTTTAATCTCGTTTCCGGCGTCAAAAACCACCGGTTCACTGCCTGGAGTAAAATCGGCGCTGCCGATGTTTAAACGACTGAGGATAGGAATACCCGATTTAAACGGGATAGATTCGCTTCCGGGCACCAACTGCATTTTGTAGTATGGGACCAGCTCTGAGCCGGCCGAAATCATGTATGCTGCATTGTATACATCAACTTCCTTT
>CAZPHU010000079.1:13087-18107 GCA_964586285.1 uncultured Fibrobacterota bacterium
CCGGCGATTATGGGAATACCAACCGAATCCGCCCAGGACTGGACCCTTCTTCGAATGTGGTAGCGTTTCGCCAAATAACTGTATATCGCACTTTCCGGAAGCACTATCAGATCAAGCGAATCGCCTTTATGTGCAAATATCATATTTTCGATTGTGTTGAGCGAACTGTCCAGAGAGTTATTTCCCCATTTTGTCTGATCCATATTGATCTGCATTGCCGACACGTTCGCCTTTTTTGACTCGGACGGCTTTATCTGTGCCGTGCCCCAAAGGGCTATAAACAAAAGCGCGGTAAAAAATACCGCCAAATGAAGCCATTTCTGAGCAATCACATTGCTTTTCAGATAGCTAAGCAGAAGTTCAAAAACAAGAATATTACCGAGCACAACAAAAAACGAAATCAGATAAACTCCGCCAATGGAAGCAAGTTGTGCGACAGGCGCAATTGGAACAAACGCATAACCTAAATTCATCCAGGGAAATGCGAGGTCTCCAAGTGTTCGAAAATATTCAATAAGGATCCAGGCAGAAGGGAAAAGTATTAGATATAGACGGGGGAAGTGCTTATAAATCAGGCGAAACAGCATTCCTATCCCCAGATAATACCCCGCAACAACGGCTGTTGTAAACGCCAGCCCCAATAGTATCAGGTGTTTAAGTCCTTCCACCCCCACATTGCTTATCCAATAGAATTGACTCAGGGATGCCGAAATCCCAAAAAGATACACATGCAAAACCGCCCGTTTGGCGGGCTTTTGCAACGCAAAAATCATCATGGGCACGAGAATCAAAAAAGAAAGAAACGGAAATGGGAAAAGCAGCCAATGCATTTCATTGTTAAACGGCGGAAATGCGAAAGCAAACAAGAATCCGGAAAGTAACGGTAAATACCAGCGATTCTTCTGGGTGTACCAGCTGTAGAGTATTGTTACCAGTTTTTTCATAGGCCTTGAAAATAGTTTGCGCTGAAGGAAGGATACCGATTCATTACGATTGTGAAGCAAAAATGTGCTAAAGACGGGTACTTAAAAAGCCGACTCAGATACGCTGATCGAATGCTTTCGCGAACGAATCACTCAAATCCTCAATCACTTCACTGGATTTGTAATAGCCGCTTTGAACACGCTTTTTGATGGTCTCAAGTAAGCAGGAGCGCTCCGATTTTTTCGGATCACCATTTCCTAGGCTTTGGGTATGGGTATCGGCGGCCTTTTCAGGTGAGTTCTTTTTTCTCCTGGGCTCAACACGAACGACATTGGATCTGAGGTTGTTATTTACGCTCAGAGGATTTATAGACATAAAAAGCCCTCAAGTTCCCATTGCAAATACCGATATACAGAGTACGCTGTGGGAAGTGTGCCGTTTCTCACTATTTTTATCGAAGACAAAGACTTGCCGGTCTTTGTCTTTTTTTTGCCTCACCGGCTTGTGCGGTGAATAAACCTTCTCCTGAATATATTATCGGCTGTTTTCGGGCAAACTTTAGGATTTTTGAATTTAACTTTCAAAAGAAGGTATATTCCCAATTTTTACCGCTTCGAGACTATTAATTAGGGTAATCCGAAATAGAATAGGCTTTATTATTTGAAACGCATGTTTTATTATTATAGATTCTTTGGGACTTTTTGAATCTTTTGGAGGTATTGATGAAAGAGAAGGTACAAGCGGTAATAGACGAAATTCGCCCGAATTTGCAGGCAGACGGTGGGGATATAGAACTTGTTGATATCACAAGTGACAACGTTGTGCAGGTACGTCTTCAGGGAGCCTGTAAAGGGTGTCCCGGAGCGGCTATGACCCTGAAAATGGGCGTGGAAAGAATACTTAAAAGTCGAATACCCGAGGTCTCGGGAGTTGAAAGCATTGCCTGAAACCGCGATATCGAGTACTGATTCAAAAAAAGGTGCAGCACACGAATCCATGTGGCGCTCCGCGTGGACGAAGGCGACATTCCTTTCTTTCTGCTGGATCAGTTACTTACTTTGTCTTGGAATCGGAACGGGGGTGTTTTATCTTATTCACCCCCGTCTTGAGCAAGTGTCTACCTGGCTGAATTGGACGGTTTTAGCAGCGTTCGGAACATTTTTCCTTATCCTTGGCGGCGGTTTGTTCCTCATTACCGCCACGGCATTAACCGGTGTGGATCTGCTGTATCCGCATAATAAAAAATCGGTTACGGTCAATCTCCTTTTTCCTGTTGCAGTCGCATTGGGACGCCTGGTGGGTGTAAGCCGCAATAAGCTTAGAACTTCGTTTGTAAAAGTAAACAACGCTCTAACAAAAGCACAGCATAAGAGAATTATAGGCGATCGCATCCTTATTCTCCTTCCACACTGCCTTCAGATCGATATCTGTAACAGAAAAATCACAAATAAAATTTCCAACTGCGTACAGTGTGGCAGATGCCCGGTGGGCGATCTGGTTGCCCTGGGGGAGAAGTACAACCTGCATCTTGAAGTGGTCAACGGAGGAACTCTTGCCCGTAAGAGAGTCGCACAATTTCGTCCTCATGGAATTATAGCGGTTGCCTGCGAGAGAGATCTTACATTAGGAATACAAGACGTACACCCAATTCCCGTCTATGGAGTCATTAACGATAGACCTCACGGTCCCTGTGTCAATACTCGCGTAGACATGGCCCTTGTGGAAGAGGCCGTTCGTTTCTTTCGAAAAGATATCTGAAATATCACCTTTTAGTATTCTTTTTCGGTTTCATCATAAGCTCCCTTTTTATTCGGCCTTATCTTGATACCGAATCTGGTAAGAATAGCCCTGTTCGGTAAGAAACAGTTGTCGTTTCATAGCGAAATCCAGCTCCTTGGACTCTCTTGTTACTATAGAGTAAAACGTGGCCTGTTGCTCCCCTTTTTTGGGACGCAAAATTCTTCCCAACCGTTGAGCTTCCTCCTGACGCGAGCCGAATGAGCCGCTGATTTGAATCGCCACATTAGCGTCGGGCAAATCAACCGCAAAGTTACCCACTTTTGACAAAACCAGCACCTTTATTTCACCCTCGCGAAATTTTTCATACAGCTCATCACGTGTATTATTTGGGGTTGTACCGGTAATCATCGGAACACCAAACTCCTTGGAAAAAACATCTAGCTGGCTAAGATATTGCCCGATTATCAGCACCTGATCGTCCTTATGTTCCTTGAGAATGTCCTCCGCTACTTTCACTTTTACCGGATTTTCGTAGGCAAGACGTATCTGTTGTTTTGGCGGAAGTGATAGGTACTGCATCTTTTCCTTATGGGGTAAGTCGACGCGTATTTCTATGCACTTTGCTTCGGCAATCCACCCCTGCCTTTCCAGCTCCTTCCAGGGAACATCAAATTTCTTTGGACCGATCAACGTGAACACATCCCCTTCATGCCCGTCCTCTCTTACAAGAGTAGCGGTTAATCCCAGCCGTCGCCGTGCCTGCAGGTCTGCGGTAAATTTAAATACAGGCGCCGGTAACAGATGAACCTCATCGTAGATAATCAATCCCCAGTTTTCCTTGTTAAAAATTGAATAGTGCTCAAAGGAATCGGTCTTTTTTCTTCGATAGGTCAAGATCTGATACGTTGCGATAGTTAAAGGTTTTATCTCTTTTTTCTCACCACTGTATTCGCCTATATCATCAGGATCGATATCCGTTTTATCTATGATTTCTCTGGTCCACTGCCTGGCGGCGGTTATGTTGGTAACAAGAATAAGGGTACGGCGTTTCAAAAGTGACATTACTCCCATGCCAACCACAGTTTTACCCGCACCGCAAGGCAGCACTATCACTCCCGAGCCTCCCGGACTTGCCGAATCTCCGATAAAGGTCTCGGCGGCCATCTTCTGGTATCCACGAAGGGAAAATTCGACCCCGCTCCTGGTGGTATTTAACAGGTCAACAGTAAAAGGTGCACCGTCCACATACCCTGCCCTGTCATTGGCCGGATACCCTATACCGATAAGCACCTGTTTTAAAATGCCCCTGTAATCGGGGGGAACAGAAACGGTGTTGCGGTCAATACGTGAATTTAGCAGAGGACGAAGCTTGGGATGCAGGGAAAGGTTTTCCAGCAAGTGAGGATCCTCACTAGTCAGCACCAGCATACCGTTGAGTTTCTCCAGAACAAGTTTTCCAAAGCGCCCCATCAGCTCCTGTATTTCCTGAGTTACATTCTGGGGTATGGGGTATTTCGAATACTGCGTGAGACGGCCTATTGCCTCATCGGGTGAGAGCCCCAAAGCCGCCGCATTCCACAAAGAGAGCGGAGTAATAACATATGTATGCATGTATTCGGGACTTTTCTCCAAATGTGCAAACAAGCTCACAGCATCACGAGCATCCGTGAATAAAGAATTATTTACTTCGAGTAACAATGTGCGGTCGCTTTGAACAATCAAAGGATTTTGCGGATTCATAGGCCTTAAGAATTAGTTAAAATTGAAAAAGATTTAATAACCGGAATACTATCTGCACGCAGCATTCCCCTCGCGTCGATTTGCACAATTTCTTGTGGAATTATGATTTCAGCAATCTTTGAAATTTCTTGCGCCAATTGCTTCAAGCCTTACTATTTCAGTTCATTATGCAACTCAATCGTAGAGTGTCGCTCATTTTCGGTAATAATTTGTACTACGAGCAGTACCTCTGCCAAAGTGCACAAAATAGTTTTTGCGGCATTGACTCGCGGAGGGGCTTTAGTTACTTTCTTATGGTGTTAAAATCTCTGACGTATCCACTCGTCCGATATTTGGGGAGTGGTTTTTTCGTTTTCTATGGGGGTTTTGCCGGTTTTCATTAAGAGGTTGCCTCAAAAGGCCGGCACTAAAGTATGCTGCTTCATCGGCGATAGGCTGATCGACGGCGGCAGTATCATTCTTCTTAAAACCAAACAGCTTCTCAATAAGCTTCTTCAAAACAGTTCCCGGCTAAGCCGGTTAGGAGATGTACATGGCTAATACGGTGATCGTTGGCGCCCAGTGGGGTGATGAAGGAAAAGCCAAGGCTATCGATTACCTGACCGAACGGTCTGAT
>CAZPHU010000080.1:0-18032 GCA_964586285.1 uncultured Fibrobacterota bacterium
TATACACATTATAAGCGTGTGTGACAATTTTGTCGCCTTCATAAAGGAAAAGGAAATAATTGTCGGATCGTATTGATGCGTTTAAACCAGTTCATCCATTCTTTTTGCAAGATAAGATCTAAACGCCGATTGGTAAAGGACTGGTAAGCAAAAGTAAAGGGTGAAGCAAAAGATATACGCCTGGTATTGCCCAAAACAATACCAGGTATTGATCTCCGAAGGCGTGAAACGTCTAAGTCTATAGCCGATACACCTCTGCGGAGCCGATATATAGAAGAATACGTATGCGGGTTCGGGGAAAGGGATAAGTTTACAGTTATGAGGGCTAAATTAACGAAATGCCGATGGGGAGAGGGAAGCAGCTATGGGTACCTTATCCCAAGCTGCTTAATTTTATATCTTACCATTCTTGGAGTGATTTCAAGCTCACGAGCCGCTGCGGTCATATTGCCCTTCGCACGCTTAAGTGAGTCGACAATCATATCCCTCTCAAGCGCATCTACCCGCGCCCGCAAGCCGCCATGAGCCGTAATATCTCCGTCTTCGGGTGTTTGTAAAGTCGGCGGAAGATTGTGCCCGTAAATCACTCCGTCTGTTGAAAGAAGAACGGCATATTCTATCGCATTCTCCAACTCCCTCACATTACCGGGCCAGTGATATGACATCATCATGTTTATGGCTGGGGTGCTGATACGGGTTATTTTCTTTCCGATTTTCGAAGCGAACTTTTCAACAAATGCATTACAAAGAGGTAATATGTCGTCTTTTCTTTCCGCAAGCGGCGCAATAGTAATAGGGAAAACGTTTATACGATAGTAAAGATCTTCACGAAACGTGCCGTTTGCAACCGCCTGCTCAAGGTCACGATTTGTAGCGGTTATCAATCGAATATCGGCTGTTCTGGTCTGGTTGCTTCCTACCCGTTCATACTGGCGTTCCTGAATCACCCTTAGAAGTTTTACCTGAATAGACGGTGAAAATTCACCGATTTCGTCCAGAAACAATGTCCCCCCCTCTGCCTCCTCAATGCGCCCCTTCCTGGAAAATAAAGCTCCGGTGAAAGCTCCCTTTTCATGTCCGAATAACTCGCTTTCTACAAGGGCTTCACTAAGTGCAGCACAATTTACCTTTACCAAAGGGGCCTCACGTCTTGCGCCGGCGTAATGAATTGCTGTCGCCACAAGCTCCTTGCCCGTCCCGGACGGACCTCGAATCAAAGCCGTTGTATCACTTTGACTGATTATCTGTATGCGGCTGAAAATGTCGCGCATGGATGATGAAACTCCAATCATGGTATCCGATCGGTAGCGCTCACCAAGCTCGTTCTGAAGCTGCTTGTAACGGACTTTCCAACTCTCGCGCTCGACTCGAACAAGACGTTCGGTTCTCAGAAAACCTGCTATCATTGCCCCGATTATACTGGCTACTCCCACATTCTGCTCAAGCGGACGCTCAGCGCTGTGAGGAATATCGGCTGAAAGTGTACCTACAACCTCATTGCCCAAAGTAACGGGTATACATACAAATGCAAGGTGCCTGAAATTTTCTTTGGTACGTCTGTGAATGCGGTTCTTAAACTCGGGTTCAAGAGCGATGTCGGGAACAATATAGGCCTTGCCGGTCTCTACGACTCTGCCTATAATACCCTCGCCGCGATGGTATTTTACGCGGTCCTGTGCAGCATGTTGCGCATCATGAGCGGCCTGCACAATAAGCTGTGAATTATCGGGCAAGAGAAGCATAATCGTTCCGCGATACATATTTAGACGCTTTTCCAAAACATCCAGCACATTCATCAACATGGTGGTTTGTTGTGATTCGGAAGCTAGAATCCGGGCGATTTCCGCAAGCCCGTCTATATCTTCCCTGAAACAGAATCTGCAAGAGTAAAAACCAGACTGATGATTCATATTTGTACTGTTAAGCAAAATTGTATCGTAAAAACTTCATCGGTTTCGCCTGCGTTTATATATGGCGGTATAGTTTTTCGTATAGGATAACAGGCTGTAACAGCCTCTAATCTCCGATACTTGGATTTTTTTGTTACTTTCATCAATTCATCACTTCTATAGTGTTTCGCAGGTAATATCCATCTCTTGTAAACCGGCGCGACAATAAATGCAAGGCTTATGCCGGCGCATAAAAACGAGATTGAAAAGAAAAAAAGGTAAACGCTAAGAAGGAATCGGACCGCGAATGGATAAAGAAAAACCGTGTGGGCTTAAATGCATCGTTTCACATCAAAAGATACATCAACGGTTAAAGGGTTTTCTGTTGAGAAGGTAACGGATTTCACCCTCTTTGGTCAAAGGAATGATTACATCCCGGTAAAATGATAGAATAGTATGGGGTGGAATAACATGCCTGATCTGTTTGTTTGTGAAAGCCTGCATCTGATCAACTTTATCGGCAACCCGCTCGACAATCTTTGATTCGACTTCAGGGCGGGTTAGCTTCTGAAGCAGTTTAACCGTATTTTTACTGTCAATAAGCTTACGATACTCATCAGTATCATCCAGATACTTGCTTTCTGCCACATATAGTGCACCGAAATGTATCCGCCGAGCTATAGCCTGAATGGCATATACATCGTGCTCAACGCTTGAGCCGTATTGACCGTCGTCGCCGGGTTTGCATATGCCGGGGAGCAGCTCTAGATAAGATTGGCGGATTTCTCCGGTAAGGTTAATAGCATCATAATGATCCAGGTGAAGGCATGAAGCGGGAAGAGTAACTTTTCTGCGAGATTGCGGGAGTCGTCTGTTAAACGGACGTTCTTCAGGCACATGAAACCGCCCAAACTGAGCATCCATTTCCTCCTGAAAACGCAGGCGTAAATCGAATAGACTTTCGTCTTGAGCGCCATCAAAACCGCCTTCTCCCGGCATATAAGCGGGGCGATTAACACAAAACTGCGCACGGTCAATCAGCTTGGATATAATCGTCTCCTCTAATGCCTCAAGCTGCTGAGCAATTCGGGTAAGATCGGGCTTTATGTTTGAATCCGACAAGATATGCTCCACTTGTAAAATAGAAAAATGGATAAGATCAGTTGACGAATAAGCCGGTAGTTTTGAAAACATGAGAGCATCTCAACATATAGTTTCTTCTTGGTATGTAGAACATCATTGATGAAACAGACTATATGTCTATTCTTCGCGTCCTCTATCGGCCGGCACTAAACGTCTCCAGACGCCGCGACAAATTTCGATACCGTTTCGTACAGTTCATTAAGCATCATATCTGGATTATTCAGATGTTTCTCCACAATACCGACAAGTTTACTACCCACAATCGCTCCGTCGGCTCCAGCCTTTTTGACCGATTGTACGTGTTGGGGCGATGAAATGCCAAACCCTACGCAAAGAGGTTTATCGGTGCAGGATTGCAGTTTTTTTATGGTCGTATTAACGGTCGCACTGAATTCGCTCTGAACTCCAGTTGTTCCTAAACGACTCACAACGTAAACAAAACCGGTGGTATTATCGCAGATGTAACGGATGCGGTCATCGGCGGTCAGCTCCGAAACTATATAAACGCTCCTTAACCCGTGGCGGTCCATCGATTCAAGCAACCTATCAGATTCTTCGGGAGGCATATCCGCTACAAGCAGGCTGTCGATACCGGCCCCGGCGGCTTCTCTACAGAATTCATCCACTCCCAGATGATACACGGAATTTGCATACAGAAGCAATCCGAACGGCACCTGAGTGTTCGCACGTAAAGAGGCGATCAGTTCAAAAAAACCTCGATGGTTTAATCCTGAGGCTATCGCTCTTTGAGCCCCTCGCTGGTTGACCGGGCCGTCGGCCATCGGATCGCTGAAAGGATAGCCGATTTCAAGAATATCGGCACCCGCATCGATGTAAGTTTGAAGTATTTTGCGACTCATATCGAGTGTCGGATCTCCCGCGACCGCAAACGGAATGAATGCGATACGATTTTTTTGTTTGACGGAAGAAAAAGCCTGTTCATAGCGGTTCATATGTTCATCCCCAGATAATCGGCAACATGCGCGAGATCTTTATCACCTCGCCCGGATAAATTCACTATCATAATGGATTCCGAACTCATCTTTGGTGCTCTCTCAAGTGCATAGGCAACAGCGTGAGAAGATTCCAGAGCCGGAATGATACCTTCAAGTTCACACAACGTTTTAAATGCTTTTACCGCCTGCTCATCGGTGGCATAGGTGTAATGGGCGCGGCCGCTTTCGCGTAGAAAAGCATGCTGCGGGCCGACTCCGCTGTAGTCAAGCCCTGCCGAAATGGAATGGGTGTTTGCGATTTGTCCGTATGCGTCTTGAAGCACATAGGAGTATGCGCCGTGAAGGATTCCTTTTCTCGCGGCATCGGTTTCGGTCAGGCGTATGGAATGTTTTCCGCTTTCAAGCCCCAATCCGCCGGCTTCCACTCCCGTTAACCTGATTTGCTTATCGTCCATAAACGGCACGAAAATACCGATCGCATTGGATCCGCCGCCTACACATGCCACTATTTCATCGGGGAGGCGGCCGGTAAGCTCAAGAATCTGCTCTCTTGTCTCTTTACCTATAACCGATTGAAAATCCCGTACAATAGAGGGAAACGGATGAGGCCCCAGAGCCGAACCGAACACGTAGTGTGTCGTTTGCACCGTTTTGGTCCAGTCACGAATTGTTTCGTTTACCGCGTCTTTGAGCGTTTTGCCGCCGCTGTCTACCGGTTGAACTTCGGCTCCCAGAAGATTCATTCGAAACACGTTGGGCCGCTGACGTGCCATATCCACCCTGCCCATGTAGATTGTGCACTCCATGCCCAGGAGAGCCGCCGCCGTTGCGGTGGCTACACCATGCTGTCCCGCACCCGTCTCGGCGATGATCCTCTTTTTACCCATGTATTGGGCCAGAAGCGACTGGCCAAGTGAATTGGTAATCTTATGTGCACCTGTATGGTTTAGATCTTCACGCTTAAGATAGATCTGGGCTCCGCCAAGTTGGCGCGAAAGGCGCCTGGCATGGTAAAGGGGAGTAGGGCGGCCGTTATAATTTTTCAAAAGATCTGAATAGTTTGCCTGAAAATTCTCATCCGCGCAGGCTTTACGGTAAGCCTGCTCAACTTCATATAAGGCAGGCATCAATGTTTCCGGTGCAAACCGACCGCCGTAAGATCCGAAATAGCCGGACTTAAATTCGTTTGTTGTCATCGCGTACCTTCTTTACCTGTTATTTTAAACGATCAAAATCCGTTGCAGCCGACACTTAGTTGATTTAATCACTTGACGAATCGTTGATCTGTTTTTCGGACACAGGCTTTTGAATAATCTTAAACGCCCGCTGGGGGCGAAAACCTTTCAATCCTTTTCCCATTTCTGATGACCAAAGGATGCATGCGGCTGTACCTCGAATATTTTTCTTGCTGATCGGCCCAAAGAATCGGCTGTCATAACCTATATCCCAGTTGTCCGCCAGAAGGAAATAATAATCTGTCTCAAATCGATAGCCCGAAACGAATTCATTGGCTTTATTGATTTGAAATTCTACTTCGAATCGCTGTTCATCCTTTTCCAGGGTATGAAAATACTCTATGAGCCGGTCCCAAAAAAACCAGTTGTATCGCAGTGAGTCCGGAATGGAGGAAAAACTGCCGTCATACAGTGAGAAGTTTTCAATAATATAGTTGCTGGAATCAACTCCACCGATTTTTAGCCGGGTGATCAGATCATAACTTTCGTCCGGACTTTCCTGTTTTATCATCGATACGTAAAAAACCAGATCACGAAAAGGTGTCTGTTCAAAGGAAACCGAGTCGCCTCGGGAGGGGAGAACAAAAGTAGAAAACGCATCCCGAGGAGAGTACTGGGCAGGCAGGGGATTGCTGTTTAGGGCGTCGGTCCCAAAGCTTTGGCTTTCATCTCCGTTTATCTTGACTTTACCTTCAATTACCGCAATCGTATCTCTTGGCGCCGCTGCGATACGAAACACTCCATTGCCGGTTGTCCCGTTTCGGGAAAGAGAAAAAAGAACGATGTTTCCCGGGCGAAGAGACTTATCCCCGGAGAGCGGGTTTAGAATTCCAAGTTTATTGAAAAGCAACCTGTCCCCTACATGGAGGGAAGGGTGCATCTGATTGGTGGAAATCGGTCGTATTTCGAAGATAAAAACTCTGGCCAACAGGCCGAACACTAATACTAACAATAAAAGACGCGCCAACCGATACAGTGTAATGCGACCGTCAATCGGTTTGCCGGGGGTACGTAGATTGCTCATGGGCATAAATCATTTCGCTGAGAGAACGGCCAGAAAAGCTTCCTGTGGAATTTCCACGTTTCCGACCTGTTTCATTCGTTTTTTTCCTTCTTTTTGCTTCTCAAGCAGTTTGCGTTTTCTGGTAATGTCACCACCGTAGCACTTGGAGGTAACATCTTTGCGAAACGCTTTTACCGTTGTACGTGCTATGACTTTAGTACCGATAGCCGCCTGTATGGCAACCTCAAACATCTGGCGAGGGATAAGCTCTTTAAGCTTTGAGGTAAGAGACTGACCGTAGTAATAAGAGTTATCCTTATGCACGATTGCCGAGAAAGCATCAACGGGGCTGCCGTTGATAAGTATATCTATTCTGACCAGGTTCTCCTCTTCATAGTCGGCGAATTCATAGTCCATGGAAGCATATCCGCGGGAGCAACTTTTCAGACGATCGAAAAAGTCTACAATAAGCTCCGACAGGGGAATGCGGTAATGTAAACACACTCTGGTTGTCTCAAGGTATTCCATGTTGCCAAGCTTACCCCGCTTCTCTTCACACAGCTTCATTATTGTTCCGACAAATTCGGAAGGAGTAATGATCTGAACACGTGCGACCGGCTCACTGACCGAAATTAATTCTCCGGGCGGGGGAAGTTGGGCGGGGGATTCTATAAAGCGCTTCTCGCCGGTTTTGAGAACAATTCTATATTTCACGTTAGGAACAGTCGTAATGATATTTACATCGTATTCTCTAAGCAGTCTCTCCTGAACAACTTCCATATGAAGCATACCAAGAAACCCCGCCCTGAACCCAAACCCCAGGGCCGAAGATGTTTCGGGTATATATGAAATGGAAGAGTCGTTGAGTTTTAGTTTTTCGAGAGCGTTGCGTAAGTCATCGTAATCCCCTTTGTCAATAGGGTACAGCCCGCTGAAAACCATGGGCTTGACTTCTTTATAACCGGGGATAGGTTTGTCGGCGGGGTTATGCTTTAAAGTTATTGTATCACCTATATTTATGTCCGAAAGTGTTTTTATGCTTGCAACCACATAACCCGCTTCACCGGCCGAAAGAGTTTTCTGCTGTACTCTTCCGATTTTGAAGTGACCAAGCTCGGTAACTTCAAATTCGCTCTTATTGGAGAAAAACTTAATTTGATCGCCCCGGTTCAATGTTCCTTCGAAAATGCGCACGTAAGCGATCGCCCCGCGAAAAGAATCGAAAATTGAATCGAACACCAACGCCTTCAGTGGTTTGTCTGTTTCCCCCAGAGGCGGCGGTATTTGTTTGACAACTTTTTCGAGGATTTCTTCTACACCAATACCTGTCTTGGCGCTGCATTGCAAGATCTCATCCGGATCTACACCAAGCAGATCACCAACTTGTCTGCCTACCTCCTCAGGGTGCGCGGAAGGAAGATCGATTTTGTTCAGAACGGGGATTATTGCCAGGTCGTTTTCCAGAGCCAGATAAATATTGGTAAGAGTTTGAGCCTCGATGCCCTGCGTGGCGTCAACCACAAGAAGTGCTCCCTCACATGCGGCAAGAGAGCGGCTGACTTCATAGGAAAAATCGACATGCCCCGGTGTATCTATCAGGTTAAAGACATACTCTTGCCCATCCGTGCTTCGGTAATTCATTCGAATAGGATGGGACTTTATGGTAATACCGCGCTCACGTTCAAGATCCATGCTGTCAAGGATCTGTTCCATCATATTTTCTTTGCTGACGGTTCCGGTTATTTCCAGAAAGCGGTCCGCGAGCGTAGATTTGCCATGATCTATATGAGCTATGATACAAAAGTTACGAATATTCTTTTTAACCTGCACTGAGTTTCCTGTCAAATAATTGTTTTATGGGCGATTTGTTAATCTAAGGTGTTGTGTCAGCTGAAATCTATGATTTTGAGTTTCAGTTTGCCGCCCGGAGTGTTAACTTCCACAATCTCATCTTTCTTTTTACCAATCAAAGCCTTGCCGATCGGCGATACGGTCGAAATTTTGCCCTTAGACGGATCGGCTTCATCCGCACCGACCAAAGTGTACTCTTCTTCAAAATCATCTTCTAAATCGACAATCTTAACCGTGCAGCCGAAAATAATCGTATCGGAATTGGCCGTATCCATGTGAATAATTTCGCTGCTTGCCAACTTGCTCTCGAGATATCCTATGCGGGTCTCGATATGTGATTGTCGTTCGCGAGCCGCATGGTACTCGGCATTTTCCGACAAATCGCCGTGAGAGCGTGCCTCGGCTACGGCTTTAATGATGTTTGGACGATCGACTTTTTTCAAACGCTCCAGCTCTTCAACCAACTGGTCATATCCTTTTTTCGTGATAGGTTGTGATTGTTGCATGTAGTCCCTTTCTTCAAAGCAATTATTCAGGAGAACGATCAGTATAGACGCGGATCAGCAAAAAACGGCTAAACCTCAAGGGCTCAACCGTTGTCTTTTTTATGTCGGGATGTAATTTTTTTCTAATATACAACATGACTTCGGGCAAATAAATGCACCGATACTAAGATGTAGTGCGATTTTGAATATTTCTTATTGCGCCCAAATTCCCGGGCAGACGTATGTTTTACTGCCGTAGGGGCAGATCGTTTAATCTGTCGGCGATCGACTGAGCAAAGGCTGAAAGTGAAGGATCCCTCGCTCCCATGTTAAGGATCAGGTCGCCGTTACGAACCAGTGCTACAATCTCTTGAACCGGCTGTTCACGGTCGCAAGGAGCGTGAACAGCAAAACCGCTGCCCGCCAAATCGGCGGCAAGATCGGCCGAAGAGATGTCTCTTTGCACGCTGCCGCCCGCATAATAAATAGGAAGGATATAAAGCGTATCCTGACTGCGCAGCGTCTTTCGGAACATCTCCGCCAGCTCCCGACGCATAAATTTCATAGGTCCGAATCCGTGAGGTTGAAAAAGAACAAAAGCCCGCTCCGAGATAGACTGAGCGGCGGAGACTGCCGCACGTATTTTTTCAGGATTATGAGCATAGTCGTCAACAACAGTCACACCGCCTGCTTCTATTATGGAAAAACGACGGTCAAGTCCCTCAAATTGCTCGGCGGCATTCTTGAGGCACACCTTTGAACAGCCGCAGAGAAGGGCGCAGACAAAGGAGGCAAAGAGATTGGATGCATTATGCATGCCCGGTAAAGGTGTTCGGTAGTTATCATCTTCATGCAAAAACCCGCTGCTGCGACCTGAGGCCCAAAGTTGAGCGCTATAGTTGGCATCAAAACTTTGCCCATATTCGTAGGTGGCATTTATGTTTTCAAAAAAATGTTCATCACTGCTTTTGACTACAATTTCCGATTGACCGGCCAACGTAGAAAAAAGCCCGATTGTTTCTTCTACTGTTTTGTGATCTTTGCTGACATTAAGAAGCAGAGTCATATATGGCTGATATTTAACAAGCGAACCGTCGCTTTCGTCCGCCTCCACAACCATCCATTCGCCTTCCTGATAAAGCGCATTCCCCGGCATTCCTCTTTTTTGAAGGCTTTTAAGACCGGCCCCTGTGATCAGGGACGGATTTTTGCCGCATGCTTGCAACAGATGAAATATCATGGCAGTCACGGTTGACTTACCGCTTGTACCTGCAACCGCTATTGCCTTCTTTGTTTTTATGATCGCCGCCAGTACATCCGATCGATGAAACACAGGAATCTTTAATTGCCGGGCACGCAAAATTTCGGGATTACTCTCCTCAATGGCGCTGGAAACAACCAGAGCATCCGGTTTTTCATCCAAACCCGAACCGTCCTGCGGGAAAAGAGAGCAGCCTAGAGAGGTAAGATATTGGGAAATGTTTGTACTATCCTCTGCACCCAAAGCTCTGTCCGAGCCGGACACCTTTAAACCAAGCCAGCACGTAAACTGGGCCAGAGCACTCATGCCTGCACCCAATACTCCGGTGAAATGCAAGGATCTGCACTCGTCAGTCCCGATCAATAATGACAATGTCTTTCTCCTCCACCATATCGAACAATTCGATTATATCCTTGTTTTTCATACAGATACATCCGTGCGAAATAGGCGTACCTATCAGTTCTTCTCGATTGGTGCCGTGTAAATAAATGTATCGACTGAAGCTGTCGATATCTTTATCTCTGTTGATACCCTTTTCACAACCTTCCAGCCTTAAAATACGAGTCAACACCAGGTTTTCTTCATTTATATCCGGCGTCCAGGTAATGCCGGTGTCGACTCGGCTGCGAAAAATACGATACATCGGTGCACCTTTTCCGATTTTTGAGGCGATTTTGTGTATTCCGGTAGGTGTCTTGAATGATCCTTCCTTGTTTCCCACTCCGAATTGCGAGGTGCTTACGGCGTAGATGTGTTTAATCATGCCGTTTTGGACGAAAAACAGACGTTGTTTATCGATACTCACAAAAAGATATCGCGAGGTTAACGTGCATCCGGACGACTTGATTCTTTCAATCCAATTCGGCACAAGAGAAAACTTTTGATCCATTTGTGTATTTTTCTTTTTTTGATTTATACCGGCAAGCCGGTATGTAGACGAAAGCATTACGGAAATAATATAATAAAGACCAGAAGCCGGCAATTGCCGGGGAGTATTTACCGGAAAGGGGACTTATGAAAGCGAATCAAGCCATTCCTGCTTCAAACGATGATACCTGGCGTGTATTCCGAATCATGGCGGAATTTGTCGAGGGCTTTGAAACGCTCTCGCGCATAGGGCCTTGCGTGACGATATTTGGTTCCGCCCGCACACCTTCGGATCATGAGTATTATCGATTGGCTTATCAGACAGCCACGGAAGCGGTTAATAACGGCTATGGTGTAATAACCGGAGGGGGGCCGGGGATAATGGAAGCCGCGAATAAGGGGGCGGTTGATGCAGGCGGTACATCGGTGGGGTTGAATATCCAGCTGCCTTACGAACAGGTACCGAATCCTTTTATAAAAACATTGATTAATTTCAGGCACTTTTTCAGCCGTAAAGTCATGTTCCTGAAATACACATCGGCGGTAATTGCCATGCCCGGTGGATACGGTACGATGGATGAGGTTTTCGAGACACTGACATTGATTCAAACGCAGAAAGCAAAGTATTTGCCGCTTATTCTGATGGGAAGCGAATACTGGAACGGGCTCTTGGAGTGGTTGGAAAAAAAGATGCTTGGGACATCTTACATCGATTCGGATGATGTCAGTTTGATGAAAGTCATAGATGATCCTCATCAGGCGATCGAGACCATAAACGATTTCTATAAGAAGAGAGAATCGGATGTGAATTTTGTCTGATTACAAACAATTGCTCATCGGTATGGAGTAGCCCGCCTTCGGGCGGTGCTACATTCTATTTATCCTCTTGTTCGGCTTTTACAATACTCTTCAGGAAAAACCGAATAATACATCATTAACGAGACCAAATCTTTATGGCTCGAGCTATCGACAGCGGGAGCCTCTGATCATCGCTACTGTTTCGAATAGATGGCGATTCGGACCCGATCCAGCAATTTACGGGGTGTTTAGTCTGAAATTTTCTTTTCGTCCAAAAAGGTCTTATAGTGGTATATATGTTAAGAGAAGCGGACAAATCAAAAAAGCGTCTATTTTTAGTTTTCAGTAGTTGATTGTTCCGTCGGCATATTGTAGATTAAGAGACTAAAAAAAATATTTTCCTACATCCAAATACCTGCAAAAAAAATACAATTCTACATGACAGAATTTAGCGTATACGTATCAGAAAAATGGAATTTGCAACCGGCGGTAGCGCATCAGGTTTGCGAACATTTCGAAAATGGAGACAGCATCTATTATCTGGTAGATTACCAGCCGACTATTTCGGCGGAACTTGATACCGGTACTTTAAGTCGAATCTATGCTTATCTCCAGAGTATTGCGGATTTGAATCCGAAGAAGAAACGTTTGGTCAATGCTTTAAACAAAGCAGAAGCATTAACTGATGAGTTGGAAAACCGTATCCGGCTTAGCACCAGCTCCGCCGAACTTGATGATATGCTTCTTCCTTTGCGCTCCACTCCCAGGAGCAGGGCACAGCAGGCGATAAACAAAGGTTTGAGTCCTCTTGCCGATATAGTTCAACAACAGGAAGAAGAGCAAACTCCCATCGAGGAATTGGCTCAGCCTTACGTAGGAAAAGACAAATCCTTGAAAACCGTTGAGGATGTGATCAACGGCGTTCGCGATATACTGTCGGAGCGGTTTGCCTATGATGACACCGTGCGTTCCATGGCCAGGGATTTTGGTTACGACGACGGTTTTTTTGAAGTTCAGCCGCGCAAAACAAAAGATAAAGAGTTTGCCAAGTATCGCGGCAAGATGCTTCCGGTCAATGAGCTTTCTCCGGAAGAGATTCTTAAGCTTTTTAAGGCTGAAAACGATAAAATCATACGATTCAAACACAATGTTCAGCTGTTTCGTATAACCGAGCTGATTCGGCACCATTTTATCGAAAACCCGGATTCGGTAGGATTTGATATTATCCTCGAGGCAATCGATGAATGTTGGACAAGATACCTTCAGCCGATGGTCGAAAAAGATGTAAAGGCACGAATTTTTGCCGATACCGAAAACTGGGCGATGCAGCAGATCAGTCAGGAACTGAGCAGGCGCATGGAGGAAAAACGCCGGACTGGAACCACATTCATTTTGGGCAGTCATGGCGAAAACGACATGATAATCGTTGCCGTTGATGGTGACGGGCGATTATTGGGTGTGGCGACCGAGAAGAAAAAGGGAAAAGAAAAAGCCTTTTTTGCTAAACGCCTGCAACAATTCTACAATCGTCATAAGCCCTCCACAATTATTCTGAACGACAGCGATATACCTGAAGATACAGATGAGCAAATTCAAAATGCGTTAGGAAGCAACGCGAACCTGGTTAAGCTTGAGCGGAAGAAGGCTCCAACTGGTGTGAGCAATCTTGTGCATTCCAATTGGATGAAAGAGAAGTACGCCGATCTCGAAGAATCTATGCAGCGTATATATGCCATTGGCTTGCTGCATATTCAGCCCATGGAATTGATTTCCCAGATCGGCATCGAATACTTTTCGATTCACCCGCTTCAGAAATATGTTACCACAGAGCGAATGGCGGATCTGGTCAGTCGGAAAACGACCGAAATGACATTGCATAAAGGAGTTGCCTACGTGGATGCTCCCGAATCTGCTCTGCTTCGTCTGGGATGTGTTTCCGAGGAAATCCTGCTTGAAATACGCAGGGCGGGGGCTACTCAAGAACTCAATACTAAAGCCGATCTAAAGAAAATCAAAGGCGTAAACGATGTTGTTTTCCGCAATATCTCAGGTTATATTTTCCTGCCCAATGCTAAGGACTTAATCGACCGTACCCTGGTGCATCCTAACCACTATGCGTTTGTTTACGAAATAAGTGAACAGCTTGGTAAATCGATCGAATCTCTAATAAATGAGCCCGATCAAATAAAAGCTGTTCAGATCGATGATTTTGCTCAGAAAATATTTGTCGATCGTAAGCTTACCGAACAACTGCGTGCAGGACAACCTTTTGTTGGATCGGCAACGGCACGGCCAAGAAGAAGGCTTCGCTTAGACGAAATCGAAGAGGGGCAACTTCTATCCGGTAAAGTAACCAACATAACTCAGTTTGGCGTTTTTGTCGATATAAACGCCGTGTGTGACGGGCTTGTACATATATCACAACTAGCCGACAGCTATGTTGAAAATGCAGATCAGGTAGTTGGGCTAGGTGAGTATGTAGATGTTCGAGTTATAAAGGTGGATAAGAAAAAGAAAAGAGTTTCCCTGTCCATGAAAGGTCTCGGTGAAAGAAGCCCAAAAGTCCGGCCGTCGCAAGGTCAGCTAAGCAATCTCGCCGATCACTTCAAAAACAGATAGCCAACTAATATTAAATAGCTTATGAAAAAAGGCGCCTGATGGGCGCCTTTTTTCATTATATAGTGCATATGTTTTTAAGTAAGTACTTACAAATTTGAATCCTGATGTATTCCGAATTCTGAGATCGCAATCCGGCTGCTTTCCTCCCATAATGTTTCGAGCTGATAGTAATCTCTGGTTTCCGGAAGCATAACATGAACGACTACGTCTGAATAGTCTATCAAAATCCATCTACCCTCTTCGAGGCCTTCTACATGCCAGGGAGGGGTACTCTGTTGTTTAAGACCACTTATAATGTTTTCAGCGATGGCCCGGTTCTGAATCGGATTGTCTGATTCACATATATAGATCCAATCGGCAATGAAAGAGGGGTGTTGGAGTTCCAAAACCACGCTTTTTTCAGCTTTCTTGTCTAAAGCTTTATTGATAGCAGCGGAAAGAAGCTCTTTTCCGTGAAGCACCGAATTCGTTTTATTCATCAATTATATCTCCATAGTCTGCCCCGAGGAAGACCGTCACATCATATAGATGCTTTTCATCCCGAAGCAAAATGATTCTTTTAGTATCAAGCGCATCCGCAACTTTCCCGGCAACAGTCATATCCTTCGTGCGAGATGCGACAATCGTATGTGGATAGTTCCAGGTTTCCGCATTTCCAATGTCTTTTACGTCAAAGTTGTATTCTCTAAGATAATCGGCGGCTGCCGAAGCGGCTCCGTTTATACCACAACCATTCAAAATCTGCACTCTACCGATATTTGGAATGCCCGAATTTTCCGATGCCGAGGAAGACAGCTCCGGAGTGGAGAAATCGTCTTCTTTGTTAGTCCCGATGATTACCGACAGGGTAAGCAGTACACACACCGATAAGAAAAGTGCCACATTTCGCATACGACTAATATGTTATCCCCGGTATCATTTCAATAAAAGCTTATTATTTATTGCTTTGTGGATTTACACTGACGATTTTTGGTACATGACTTTCAATCTGATCGGGGCTCAACAAAACGTAACTAAGAACCATAATTCGATCGCCAACCATGCCCAGGCGTGCCGCCGGGCCATTGATCTCAACTTTCCCCGAGCCTCTCTCGCCTTTAATTACATATGTAGTAAACCGCTGACCATTTTCCTGATTTAAAACATGTACTTCTTCGTTGGGCATAATACCCGATTTCAAGAGATAATCTTCATCAAGGGTGATACTTCCCTCATAATCAAGGTAAGCACCGGTTATACGAATGTCGCGAATTTTGGCTCCCAGAAAACGACGTAGCATTTTTCTCAATTCTCTTTAACTGAATAAATTGGTAAGGACAAGACAAAAGAGACTCTTTCACCCCCACCCTCATATCCGCTGAAACGCTCGGCATCGGGGTTACGTTCTTTATTCAACTGTATACCCAGATCAAAGCTGCTCCACAGCATGTCGGGTAGAAGGAAAAAAAGTGGTGCGGGGATGAAAGTTTTTTCTTTAATCGATAAAAAGGCGGTTAAACCGGCAAGACCCACGGCAAGCCCGGACATGGTAAATGCTTTTGCCTTTTGTCCTCGCTTGAACTGGTAAAAACCGGGAAGGAAAAAGTTTTGAACAACCGCCAAATCACTAATTTCTACTTTATGAGAATGTGCACTAATGTCGGCGTCCAGCATGCCCGCCTTACGCTTATTTAAGTACTCCTTCTCCGATATTCCCAGAGAAAGCCAGGGATATTCAAAGTATTCTGATATCGAAATGCCTGCTTCGAGAAGTTCATCGACTTTCTTTTCCGACATTCCGGCATCCTGAATCATACCCCATTCGACTTGGGACAGTCCCTTAGCTTCATATTTCTCACGATCACTTGCGCTCATCGCAAATGTATTGGAAGCATAAAGAAAGAGAATACTAAACAGTATCCCCGCACCCGCCGGGCTAAACGGATTTTTACGCATGATCATTCTCTCATTTCCGCATGATTTGAATAACATTTCGGATCAGTTCGAGGATGTTATTTGTCGTATTTGATCACGAATGCGTGCAGCTTCCTCATACTCTTCGTTTTCTATGGCATTCGTGAGTTTTTTCTTGAGCATATCTACACTGGACATTTCGGAGCCGGACTGGCCGTGAAGCGGTGTTTCCTCTGATTGCGGCTCAACTGAGACATCCTCGGATTCTTCTTCCTTTAAAATAACCCCGGCTTCATCAAATACATGAGAAGCGACATATATCGGGCTCTCGACACGAACCGCCAGTGCGATTGCGTCAGACGGTCGTGAATCGATCTCGATAGGTACACCATTATGGTCGAGTATTAATTTCCCGTAAAAGGTTTCATCTCTTAAATCGCATACCTCTATTCTTACTATATTGCAAGATATTTCCTCGAAAACGGTTTTCATCAAATCGTGTGTGAGCGGTCTTGGGGGTTGAGTTTTGCTCAAGGCAATAAGGATAGAACGCGCCTCCTCTTTGCCGATCGAGATCGGTAATACGCGATTATCTTCTGTACTCTTAAGCAGTATGAGAAATCCCTGATCCGAAAGCACAACGTTAATTACTTCTGCAGGAATCATAGAAATGCACTATCCTCTCGTGATTTATATAAAAAAATATAATTCGTAACCCGATCGATATATGAAATTTACGGACAAATCAAAGGTTTATTCCAAATTATCATATCATATCGGTTCAACTTCAATAGTTTGGTTGCGGTCGGGACCAACCGATACCAAAAGGATAGGAACATTATAACAGACCTCTTGAAGGCGGTTTATGTATTTAATCGCATTTTCCGGCAAATCCGACATCCTTTTGCATTGGGATATATCACTTTTCCAACCGGGTAGGGTTTCATAGACAGGCACAACTTGCTCCAGACTCGGTGTCAGCGACGGGAAATGATCATGCCTTGATCCGTTTATTTCATAATGAGTGCAGATTTTTATTTCATCCAATTTGTTTAAGACATCCAGTTTTGTAAGAGCGAGTCTGGTCATTCCGTTGAGTTGAATCGCCTTACGCAACATAACCGCATCAAACCATCCGCATCTGCGAGGACGGCCGGTTGTCGCCCCAAACTCGTGGCCTTCCCGCGCAATCAACTCCCCGGCGGCGTCGTTTAATTCCGTCGGAAAAGGGCCATTACCGACTCTGGTCGTGTAAGTTTTCACGATACCGATAACATGGTTAATAACTGTAGGACCCACTCCCGAGCCGGCACATGCCGAACCAGAAACTGTATTCGATGATGTCACAAACGGGTAGGTCCCATGATCGATATCAAGAAAAGTGCCTTGTGCGCCTTCGAATAAAATCTTTTTTCCTTCCCGCGACTTTTCAAAAATCAATTTCCCGGTGTCCGTTATAAATGGTTTTAGTCTGCTGGAAATCGCCTTGTAATGGTCGACAACCTCTTCAAACCGCAGTTTAAACTCGTGTTTGTAGACATTTTCGATCAAATATTTCTTTTGGTTAAAATTAGCTTCCAGCTTGGCAATGAATATTTCCCAGTCCAGAAGATCACCAACTCGTATACCAACGCGAGATGCCTTATCTGCGTAGGCCGGCCCGATTCCTCGACCGGTGGTACCGATTTTCTTGCCTCCCATCTGAGCCTCAAGCGCCGCATCCTGAGCCTTATGGTAGGGAAGTACGAGGTGGGCCAAATCGGAGACGAATAAGCGCTGAGCAACGGAAATGTTTCTTTCGGCAAGCTCGTCAACTTCATTAAGGAACTGCTCTGCATCAAACACGACACCGTTTGCGACTACACAGAGCTTGCCTGGATACATGATCCCTGATGGAACCAAATGAAATACGAATTTTTGACCGTCGACAATTACCGTATGCCCCGCATTTGCCCCACCCTGGTATCGAATTATCACATCAGACCGTTCGGTCAGGTAATCGATAGCCTTGGCTTTTCCTTCATCACCCCAC
>CAZPHU010000081.1:0-17716 GCA_964586285.1 uncultured Fibrobacterota bacterium
AGCAGTCCCCCCATAAGGTTGAAGCAGTCCCCCCATAAGGTTGAAGCAGTCCCCCCATAAGGTTGAAGCAGTCCCCCATAAGGATCGAAATACGGGGGACGGACTAGCTTTAATCCCTTAACGGAAGTTTAACGGATTAAGGCTAGTCCCTCACGGTACAAAAATGTATTTTTCACTCCGATGTGGTCTGTTCTGCGCGATTATACTCACCAGTTTCAAATAAAGCCGGATGCGTACCGTCATTTACTTCTCCGGCTTTCTTCATATCCGCACCATATCGAAACCGGCTGCCTTGGCAGCTTTTTTTTGAGTAAATCAATCCTGAGGTTCTAAAAAGGAGATATAAAAGATGCCAAACCGTAACGATATCAAAAAGATCATGATCATCGGATCCGGTCCGATTATCATAGGACAGGCTTGTGAGTTTGATTATTCCGGGACCCAGGCTTGCAAGGCCCTCAAAGGCCTGGGGTATGAAGTAGTGCTTGTTAATTCCAATCCGGCCACCATAATGACCGATCCCGCCACAGCTGATATCACCTATATCGAACCTCTGAATCTGAAAACTGTGACGAAAATCATCGAAAAAGAACGTCCGGATGCGCTTTTGCCAAATCTTGGCGGTCAATCCGGTCTGAACCTTTCTTCTGAGCTGGCCGAAGCCGGTATACTGGAGAAATACGGCGTGGAGGTCATCGGCGTGAACCTCGAGGCGATCAAACGAGGTGAGGACAGGGAGGCGTTTAAGAATGCCATGAATGAACTTGGGATCGATATGCCAAGAAGCGAGCTTGCCTATACACTGGACCAGGCGGAAAAAATTGCATCGAATATCGGGTATCCCGTAGTGATAAGGCCCGCCTATACGATGGGTGGAACCGGTGGGGGAATCGCCTACAACATCGAAGAGCTTCGGGATATCGCCGGCCGCGGACTCGATGCCAGCATTATAAATCAGGTGCTGGTCGAAGAGGCTGTCGTTGGGTGGGAGGAGCTTGAGCTTGAAGTGGTCAGGGATGCAGACAATAAAATGATCACGGTGTGTTTCATAGAGAATGTGGATCCGATAGGTGTGCATACCGGTGATTCTTTTTGTACCGCCCCCATGCTGACAATCAGTAAGGAAGTTCAGCAGAAGCTGCAGAAATGGTCCTACGATATTGTGGAGGCAATCGGGGTAATTGGGGGTACTAACGTACAGTTTGCTCACGACCCCAAGACGGGGCGCATAGTGATAATAGAGATAAATCCCCGCACCTCCAGATCATCAGCGCTGGCTTCCAAGGCAACCGGTTTTCCGATCGCCCTGATCTCCGCCAAACTCGCATCCGGGCTGACCCTCAAGGAAATACCCTATTGGCGCAAAGGAACGCTTGACCAGTATGAGCCCCACGGTGATTATGTGGTGGTAAAGTTTGCCCGATGGGCATTTGAAAAGTTCAAGGGGTTGGAGGACAAACTGGGCACGCAGATGAAGGCTGTGGGTGAAGTGATGAGTATCGGTAAAAATTACAAGGAAGCGTTTCAGAAGGCAATACGCTCCCTTGAAATCGGCCGATACGGTCTGGGCTTTGCCAAAGACTTTCATGAACGTCCCCTGGAGGAACTCTTCTCACTTCTCAGCAGCCCGTCAAGCGAGCGTCACTTCATCATGTACGAGGCGCTTCGCAAGGGAGCGACTGTCGAGCAGATTCACGAATTGACTTTTGTGAAGCAGTGGTTTATCACTCAAATGAAAGAATTGGTCGAGCTGGAAGAGCAGATTCTTTCCTATAAAGGCAAAGAGTTGCCGGATGAAATTCTTGCCAAAGCCAAAAGAGACGGTTTTTCCGACAGATACCTGGCCGAACTGCTTGATGTTTCCGAAAAATCGATCAGGGATGCACGCACAGGTATGGGTGTTGTTGAGGGGTGGCATTCGGTTCCGGTCAGTGGAGTGGAGGATGCTGCCTATTATTATTCGACATACAACGCCGAGGATACGGTACCCGTCAGCGATAAGCGCAAGGTGATGATTCTTGGAGGAGGACCAAACAGAATCGGTCAGGGAATCGAGTTTGATTACTGCTGCGTACACGCGGCCTTTGCGCTGCGTGAAGCGGGGCTGGAAACAATCATGGTAAATTGCAACCCGGAGACGGTGTCCACCGATTATGATACCTCCGACAAGCTTTATTTCGAGCCTCTGACAGTCGAGGATGTGCTCAGCATCTATGAAAAGGAAAAACCCGAGGGGATGATCGTACAGTTTGGCGGCCAGACACCGCTTAATATCGCCGCGGAGCTTGCCGAAGCAGGCGTGAAGATTTTGGGCACTACTGTCGATACGATTGATCTGGCGGAAGATCGGGATCGTTTCAGGCAGATGATGGAGAAGTTGGATATACCCATGCCTGAATCGGGCATGGCCGGAACGCTTGAACAAGCGCTTAGCGTTGCACAGCAGATCGGTTATCCGGTAATGGTTCGGCCGTCATTTGTGCTTGGCGGACGGGGAATGGAGATCGTATATGATGATGAGATGCTTAGGGAGTATGTAAAGAAGGCGGTTGAGGTAACTCCCAGCAGACCTATTCTCATCGATCGGTTTCTGGTTAATGCCAGGGAGTGTGAGGCGGATGCACTCTCCGACGGTAAAGATGCCTTCGTGCCGGCTGTTATGGAGCATATTGAGCTGGCGGGAATTCATTCCGGCGACAGCGCCTGTGTTATCCCTCCGGTGAGCATACCGCAAAAGAATATCGATACAATCCGTGAGTACACACGCAGAATCGCCTGCGAGATGAAAGTGGTGGGTCTTTTGAATATTCAATATGCGGTATCCGATGAGAAGGTGTATGTGTTGGAAGCCAATCCGCGTGCTTCCAGAACGGTGCCAATTGTTTCAAAAGTATGCAACGTGCAGATGGCTTCCATCGCCACCAGGCTGATGCTCGGAGAGGGCCTCAACAGCATGGGGCTGAAACAGCAGGTTTTCAACCATTTTGGAGTAAAGGAGTCGGTTTTACCATTTGACAAGATGAGCGATGTCGATCCGATTCTGGGCCCCGAGATGAGATCTACCGGTGAGGTGCTTGGTATTGCGGAGAGTTTTGGGTTGGCGTTTTTCAAGGCACAGGAGGCGGCCAAACAGGACCTTCCCGTTTCCGGAACCGTGCTTATCAGTGTCTCCGGCAGAGAACGCCCGGCGGTACTTGAGGTGGCCGAGGAATTTGATCGCTTAGGCATGAAAATTCTGGCTACGCAAGGAACGCATGCTTTCCTCAAGCAAAGAGGTATCGAATCCGAATGCGTAAAGAAGCTGAGCGAAGGGCGGCCCAACATTCTTGACAAGATTAAAAACCGTGAGATCAATCTGATAGTCAATACACCCGTAGGAAAACTCAGCAAACATGATGATTCATACATTCGAAAGGCAGCGATAAATCATAAGGTGCCTTACATAACTACCCTTGCGGCGGCAAAAGCAGCGGCACTTGGGATATTTGAGTGGCGCCAAAAATCCGCAACCGTTAAGTCTTTACAGGATTATCACGGGGATATAACCACCGGCTGAAGGCATAAGCCAATTGGTACCTGGATCCGACAGAGCCGGAACCGGTTTTCCCGGTGTTCGGCTTCTCGGTTACTTTAAAAGTAAAGCCGGAGAACACAGACAAATAATACTACAAGAATGCGTGTGTTGTGTGCCTTAGTATCTGAAGCGGGCGGATGCATGTGAACGATTTTAGACAAACGTTTTTTTACCTGGACTGAGCGGTTCTGAGTGGATGAGCTGCTCGATGCCTTTATGGCGGAAGGGTTGAAGCAAATGCGCGGAATACCCGCCGCGGTATTTCCGGAATTGCTGAAAAACTTCTGTTCCAGGGCATTGAAGCAAATCGCCGCGAAAGATCGCAGTCCAGGTTCAGGCAAAATAGAGGAGAAGAGGTGGAAAGAGTACGGGGGAACGGTTTTGACAACGATAAATATCTGGCGGAGCAGTCTTCGGAGATTCTTGACCGTATCAGGCAGTTTGGAGACAGACTGTATCTGGAATTTGGGGGCAAGCTTCTTTACGACTACCACGCGGCACGTGTGCTTCCGGGCTACGATCCAAACGTAAAGATGCGTCTGCTGCAGAAATTAAAGGACCAGGTGGATGTAATACTCTGTATTTACGCGGGTGACATCGAAAGAAAAAAGATGCGAGCCGATTTCGGTATCACCTATGATTCGGATGCACTGAAACTCATAGATGATCTTCGTGAGTGGGATATATGCATATGTGGTGTTGTAATAACCCGATATGAGAATCAGCCCTCGGCAACGCTTTTTAAGAACCGGCTTGAGCGCAGGGGAATCCGCGTATACACCCATCAGTTCACCAAGGGTTACCCGACCGATATCGAAACCATCGTGAGTGATACGGGGTATGGGGCAAACGCCTATATCGAGTCGTCAAAGCCGCTTGTGGTGGTTACCGGACCGGGGCCGGGAAGCGGTAAGCTTGCGACCTGTCTCTCCCAGCTTTATCATGACCGCCGCCGGGATATAGCCGCCGGATATGCCAAATTCGAGACCTTTCCGATCTGGAACATGCCTCTTCATCACCCGGTAAACGTCGCGTATGAAGCTGCCACGGCCGACTTGCGGGACATAAACATGATCGATTCGCATCATCTGGAAGCGTACAACGAAAGAACGGTAAATTACAACAGAGATGTCGAAGCCTTTCCGCTGCTTCGACGGATAATCGAAAAAATTACCCAAAAGCCCTGCTTTTATAAGTCCCCCACCGACATGGGAGTCAATCGGGCTGGATTTGGAATTATCCACGATGATATAATAAAGAGCGCATCGGTTCAGGAGATCATCCGGCGCTACTTTCGGTATTCCTGTGAATACGTCATGGGGCTGGTTGACAGGGAAACGGTTGAAAGAGCCGAACTTTTGATGAAAAATATTGGAGCCGAGGCCCAGGACCGGCTTGTGGTGTTACCCGCCAGGCAGGCAGCGGTCAGCGCAAAAGCTAAGGGCAAGGGTTCCGGGGGAATATACTGCGGGGCGGCGATCGAGCTTCATGACGGCACCATAATCAGCGGGTGGAACTCTCCGCTGCTTCACGCGGCCGCCGGTCTGATTCTTAACGCCGCTAAACATCTGGCCGGAATTCCCGACAATCTAAAGCTTCTTCCTCCCACCATTATCCAGTCTCTGACGCATTTTAAGCGGGACGTTCTTCGCGGCAAGGAAGTCAGCCTCGATTTAGAGGAAACGTTGACAGCACTAAGCCTTTCGGGGCTATTCAATCCGGCTGCTCAGGCGGCTATCGACAAACTAAAGCAACTCAGGGGCTGCGAGATGCACATGACCCATATCCCCACTCCCGGTGATCAGGCCGGTTTGCGCAAACTGGGAGTAAACCTGACCAGCGATCCCGATTTCGCGACGACCTGTCTTTTTACGGAATAGTAGGGGGGACCGACGGGTTTCAACCCCTGCGATTGCAGGTAAAGGTAACCTTTTGCGTTTAGCTTCTCGCATTATTGCGGGAAGCTAAATCAGGCTACCGGCTTTGCCTCCGAAAAAATCCCAACTTGAATTTAGCTTCCCGGTTCTGTATAATGAGAGAAGGTACGTTCACGCCGCATGGGGCGTGGTGTATCGAGTTTCTTTTCTCTACGCCAACGGATCGGCTTATGCCCGCAGATACTTATACAATAATGCGCGTTTTCGGCTCTTCAAAAAAGAGGGGAGGTGGGAATGCCCTCTCTCCGGCCGGCAAGATCGGTACGTATCTTCCATGGCTGCTGCTTTTGATCCTTATTGTGACGATTCCCACTCTGGCCGGGGGCTACACGGATACGCATGGTGATGGAACCCTTACCGGGTGGACAAGCGCGGGGAGCAGGACCTGGAGTGAAAGCGGCGGCTATGCACTGCCACAAACCAATATTAGCGCTCAGGGTTTTCTGATAAACGATTATGACTGTCAAAACGACGGGACATTCACCGCTAACATCAGATCCCTTGAATTAAACAATAATAGAAACGGGGGAATAGTCTTCAGGTATACCAACACGACTAACTTCTACTATCTCGCTCTTCAGGAGAATAACTCTAGTGGGCAGGCTTCATCCAACGAACTAAAAGTATTTAAGAACACTACGGACTGGTCTTCGACTGCCCTTGTCACACACAATAACTTGAATTTTGCAGGCATGAATAGACATTACCCTGTGAAGGTTGTGATGGAAGGGACATCTTTTTCGGTGTATCTCAGCGACAGCCTCCTGGGAACGTTTACCGATGCCTCTCACCCAAGCGGCAGAGTCGGCTATGCGCATAATTCACAATACACACGCTACGTATCGTTTGATGCCTCTTCCTGGGAGGATAAAACAACCGACTATACCTGGGACATCAGTGAAACGGCGGGAGTGCAGACAGGAATCGGAACATGGGGAACCGACAGTTACTGGAGCGAAACCGACGGGGACGGTACTACTCTTATAGCGTGGCCCAATGATGCAAGCTCGGCGACTTTTGCCGGGGCCGACGGAACCTGCGAAATCGTAGTAAACGGCATACAGAATACCGACGGTCTTACCTTTTTGAACGCTGGGTATACCCTCTCCACCGGTACAATCAATCTCGGAAGCCAAAACAGTATTAATACTGCCGCCGACGCTACGATCAGTGCCGTGATCGACGGCAGCAGCGGAATCGAGAAAACCGGGAGCGGAGAATTGGTTCTCTCCGGCGACAATGTGTTTACCGGCCCGGTGACCGTAAGCGCGGGGAAGATAAAACTTCTTCACGCCAACGCGCTGGGGGGCACCGGTGATGGGACGACGATTGCAACGGGAGCGTCGGTTCTTGCCGCCGGTAACACTACCTTTGCCGCTGAGCCTCTGGTTATAAACGGAACCGGTGTTGGTTCTCCGGGAGCATTAAGGACTCCTTCCGATGCAACGAACGATGCCGCGACCTGGTCGGGGACAATTACCTTACAGAGTAGCAGCTCAATTGGCGCGTCTGATCCTGAGGATCAGTTAACCATATCCGGAATAATCAGCGGCAGTCATCAATTGACAACCGACGGGGCCGGCACAATCGTTTTATCGGCAGCAAACACCTTCTCGGGCGGGCTGATTGTCAATGACGGCATCCTGAAGGCCGCCAACAGCTCCGCTCTGGGAGCCGGCGACAATTCGATTACCGTAAATTCAGGGGCTGCCGTCGACGTTAACGGCCAGGATCTCAAAGGATATGCAAATGCAATCACCATAAACGGCTCTGTCGATGCCAATACGGGGGCGTTGATCAATACCGGAGCGAGTCAGCTGAATGCGATCAATTCGATAGCGCTGGGAAGCGACGCTTCTATCGGTAATGACGGTAACCGCTTCGATATAGGAAGAGATCTGACCGGTACTCGAATAACGGGAAACAGTCACACGTTGACAAAAGTCGGATCAAATCATGTGGCCTTTATGGCGGAAGCAACCGGGCTGACCGCGCTTGTTATCGATGCGGGTACTATTTCTCTGGATCATTCAAACGCGGCGGGAAGCGCTCCGATTACAGTCAACAGTGGCGCTACATTGACTTCTTACGGCGATCGTTCATTCGGGAATGATATCACCATGTCCAGCGCCACCTTATCCACCTCGGGAAACGACGCGTACGATCCGGTTTACAGCGGGGCATTTACGATCACCGGAAGCAATTCTCTTCTCAACAACGCCGATAATATCATGACCATAAGCGGGGCGATCGGCGGAACGGGGAGTATTGTCAAGAATGGTGCGGGCACGGTGATCTTGTCGGGGACAAACACCTATGCCGGCGCGACGACGGTTTCGGGAGGAACCCTTTTGGTAAACGGAAGCCTGTCCTCAAGCAGCACCGTTTCTGTCGAACCCGGCGCCACGATCGGCGGAACAGGAACGGTACCGGGGGATGTGACGATCGCGAGTGAAGGCGGTATGATGCCGGGTGGAAACGGCGTGGGCACGTTAACAACGGGAGATTTGAGCCTCAGTAACACCTCCGAACTTAGCTTTAATCTGGGGGAGACTACATCCAGTGACAGGATCGTTGTCAGTCAGGGGACGGGTAATCTGATTCTGGACGGCCGGCTCAATATTACCGCTGAAGCAGGCTTTGGTGCAGGCACCTATACGCTTCTGACATACAGCGGAGCGCTGTCGGATCATCAGCTCGAGCTTTACCGCGCCCCCCAGGATTATATCATGGAAATATCAACATCAACTCCCGGGGCCGTAGAACTGATTGTGACCGAAATAGATGTGGCTCCTACCGATATCTCTCTGTCGGCAAACTCTATCCTGGAAGGTCAGGCGAGTGGGACGGTAATCGGGGATCTTTCCGCGACCGATCAGAATACGGGTGAATCCTTTACCTATGCACTCGTATCAGGAACGGGCAGTGATGACAACGCGAGTTTCTCCATCAGCGGTAATCAGCTGCTTTCTGCTGAGGTCTTTGACTATGATACGAAATCATCCTATTCGGTGCGTGTCAGAGTTACCGACAAGGCGGGACTCACCTTCGAGCAGGCTCTTTCCATAGATGTAATCAGCGTGGGCAACGGCTTAATGGGCCAGTATTTTGATAAAAAAAACTTTACCGATTATGTGATGGCCAGATACGACACGGTTATCGATTTTGATTGGGGAAGTGGATCGCCCGATGCAAATATTGACCCAAGCGAATTTTCCATCCGGTGGCAGGGGAAAATACGGCCGGATCATTCCCGGACATACACTTTCTATACCGCAACCAATGATGGTGTACGGCTATGGGTGAACGATACACTCATTATCGAGGAATGGGAAGAAAAGGGGCTGATAGAAAATTCGGGAACCATACCTCTGACGGCCGGAACGCTGTATGATATAAAAATGGAACATTTCAACTCTGGGGGAACATCTGAAGCTGATCTTCGATGGTCATGTTCCGGTCTTGCGGAAGAAATAGTTCCAAAAGATAACCTTTATCCTATTCATCCGCCAATCGGCATATATCTTTCCGGCAGTTCGCTGCAGGAAAACTTACCCTCGGGTACGTTTGTGGGTACTTTCTCCGCGATCGATTCCACTCCCGGCGACTCCCATACCTTTTCACTGGTCTCGGGTACCGGATCAACCGACAACAGCCGTTTCTCACTTTCCGGCGATACACTGAAAACCGCTGCGGTGCTCGATTACGAAAATCACTCACCCTGCAGCATTCGGGTACGGGCGACCGATACGGTGGGTTTCATTCATGAGGAAATTATCGTAATACATCTTGAAGACATAATGGAGGGTACAATTGTTACGGTAGACGCCGACGGGGGAGCCGATTACACGTCGCTTAATGATGTAATTAACGCCATGAATAACTACAATATTGATCCAGACTATGTTCATTTCATCGGAGATGACCAGGATACGTATGTAATGGACCACGCCATGGACAAAACTCTGGGCAGCATAACATTTATCGGCCAATCAAACGATCCAGACAAATTTCCGATAATACACAGGAGTACCCAAAATGATTATGCGGTTATGCTTGCTAGTAATCATATTCGTTTTGAAAGAATCATATTTATAGGTTCCAATAATTTCAGAGCCTCAGGCGGTACCAACAGATTAATTTTTAAGGATTGTATAGTACGTGATTTTTCCGGCTCAAATGGATTTTTATTCATTGAACTTAGCGGTGCTAAACCAATTAATTTCACAAATTGCCTGTTCGAAGGAAACTCAAAAGTATTTTCGTTTCACATACATGGGGGAGATCCAAACTTTACGCTGACAAACTGTACGTTTGACAACAATACCACTGTTTTCGGCGGCGATCCCAACTTGGATTATCTGGACAATACCGCATTTAAAAACTGTATTTTCAGTAACAACTCGTCCATATTCGCCGGCCCTAACCTCAAAGGGAAAACAAGCTATTCTTTGACCAGCGAGATCCTGACCGGCTATGGAGCAAATTGCATATCCGGCGATCCGGCCTATTTGTCGAGTTCACGATCCACCCCCTATGATTGGCAGATCAGTTTTTCATCACCTGCTGTAGATCGGGGAACATCCAGCGGGGCGCCGGCAAAGGATATCAGTGGTTTTCTCAGAGAAGGAATTCCCGATTTGGGATGCTGGGAGCTTCAGAGCGCCGATTACACTCTGGACAACAGCAGCGATCCCGGCATACAACCTGCAAGCGGCACCTGGGGAACGGGCAGTATCTGGACAGAGACCGGTGAGGGAGGAACATCCCTTGTAGCATGGCCGGGTGAGGGCAACAGCGCCACATTTGCGGGAGCGGACGGTATTTACACGATCAGCGTTGACGCGACGCAGGATGTGGACAGTATTACCTTCCTGAACAGCGGCTACACAATCGGAAGCGGGACATTAGCCATAAACGGCAGATCCTCCATATATATCGCGGCGGGAAAAAACGCGGTTATATCTTCGACAATAGCCGGAAGTGACGGATTAGACATATTGGGAACCGGGGGATTGGATGTGACCGGCAGTAACACGTTTACCGGCGTGCTCACCATAGCCGATGCCTCGGTGAGCGTCTCATCGCTTGCCAACGGGGGAACCGCATCCCCGCTGGGAGCAGCCTCCAGTGACGCATCCAATATTATTCTCGAGGGTTCCACGCTTTGCTATACCGGCTCGTCGGTGAGCTGTAACCGGCTGTTTACGCTTACGCCGGGCATCGCAACGGTTGACGCTAGCGGAAGCGGTGAGTTAAACCTTTCCAATACCGGTACCATCGGGCTTTCCGGCGCCGGTGACCGTACTTTGACTCTCACCGGCTCCAACACCGGATCGAATATCCTCGCGGCAACCTTGGGAGACAACAGCGGAACGACATCCCTTATAAAAGACGGTGCAGGAACCTGGGTGCTTACCGGCAACCACTCCTATTCAGGCACCACGCAGGTTGTCGACGGGACGCTTGTTGTCAACGGCTCCACGCATCCGTCGAGCAATGTGACGGTTAGTGCGGGAACAAAGCTTGCTGGAACGGGTACTCTGGGAGGCTCCGTAGACGCATCCGGGGCGACCATTGAGCCGGGACACGAGGGAGCCGGTACGTTGACAACCGGAGAACTGACCCTCAACTCCTCCTCGACCCTCGCCTGGGAAATCGGAAGTTCCTGCGACAGTGTCTTTGTAGACGGTGATCTGACCCTTGACGGAACACTGTCGGTAACCGGGCTTGCCGGCTTTACGCCCGGCAGGTACACACTGATGGCTTACACCGGTACCCTTACCGACAACGGATTGTCGGTTGGATCCGCCCCCGCCGGCTATTTGTATGTGGTATCCGCCGCCGATGGAATAGTCGAGCTGACCGTGCAGACCTCTCGTGAGCTTCTGCCGATCACAGTCGCCCATAATATCGGAAGCTCCACGAACGACACCTGTCTGATCTACACCGATGACTGGTCGATTATCTTCGATGAGGACAACGGGGGAGGGATACGGTTTCTTTCAAACCAGCCAAACGGTGATGGTGTCAATCAGGTGTGGAATACATTTGAGCGTAACCTTTTTTCCGTTTCGTTTAACAGCTCTTCTTACGCGGTCCCGGGTAATCTTGAAATTATAGACATCTCACCCTCCTTTGTTACGCTGAAAACCGAATACACCTTGTTTGATGTCGACTTCACAGAGCAATACACCGTTTACGGCTCCGGGCGCATATTCATCAACGTTAAAGCCCAAAACAGCTCCGGCGGCGAAAAATCACAACTGCTGCAGTTTGTCAGCTATCGGGACGATTTAGGGGGCGTTGTTAGAAGAAAGAGAACCGCCACCGCTTCAACCTGTCCCTATCTGCTCAATGCCGAAACCACCACGGGCCAGTTCGATATCCTTTTCGCCGTGTACGATTTATGGAGTGAGGCGACCGGTTTTCTGGAGGGCGGAAGTGAAAACAGCAGCCTGGGGTATCAAAGCGATACCTATACGTTTACCAACGATTCCCGTCACTCATGGGATTTCATGATTGATTTCGGAAACACCACCCTGGACGATACCTCCTCTGAGTCACATTCGTTTGTGAACGACTACAGACTTCCCGACAGTCTGGAATTTATCTCCGGAACAAAAGGAATGGAGAAATCGTGGGAACACGGACTCCAGGGGCATTGGACTTTTGACGACGGATCGGGAGATACCGCACGGGATTATTCCGGAAACAGCCGTCACGCGCATTGCTCGGGACTTTTTACAACCGGCAGATGGAGCGGAGCCATACAGCTTAACGGGGCGCAAAGTGCAGTCGCTGCCGACAACAATGCTTTCGACGGTTCGACGCAGTTTACCGTTACAGCATGGATAAATACCGCAACCTTCGATGCGTCTTCGCAATTAATCAACAAACACAACGGAACAAGCGGCTGGAAAGTAACAGGTGATGCTTCCGGAAAGCTTACTCTTCACCTTAACGAAAACACATACTCGGGTACAGTCAACATCGCAGACAACAGTTGGCATCACGTAGCGGTGAGCCTGTTTAGTACCGGTGAAGTTCAGCTGTATGTAGACGGCAGGCTGGATGTTTTTTACGAAGGGGCGACGGGTGCCGAAGCCAACAGCGCGTCGGTAATAATGGGGGAGGGCTTTTCGGGGAAGCTTGACGATATACGCTTTTACGACAAAGCGGTATCGGAAAACACAATCAAAAGCATATACCAGCTTGGATATCGCTCATCGCAGGGATATTATCATGTGAGAGCCGACAATAACCATACACTGCATGTGAGAATTGACGGCGGTAATACTATTCGATACTTCCCGACCTTCTTTATCGAAAACTACTGGAAGTCTACTCCTCCCGCCAACGGCTGTGTTCTTCTTGACGGTGTCACCCTCAGCGAAAATACAGATTATTTCACCAAGATAGACAATTATCGACACACCCTGACAATCGCTTTGAATAAAGTGGTAAGTGCAAACGAAACACGATTGTATATAGATGATTCCGATCCCGACGGATACCGTAAAGTCGATGAAACCAAAAAAATGAGCTGGGGAAAAGATCAACTCAACGGGACGGATTATTTCTGGATCAAAAACACTGCTGATTCGCGTTTTGGTACCGGCTCCGACAATCAGTTCTACATAAACTGGAAAATGAGTGAGAACAACGCCAAAGATGGTGAACCGTGGTTTATGGCCGGCTCGGTGACCAATCCGGGAGCATCGATTGACACGACAATATTGACCAATCTGGTTCCGCCCGAGGCTACCTACTACAGTTCCAACATGATCTCCTTTAAAGTGGGGTCATCCTGGCCCAAAACCAGCGATGCGGTCGCTGCACCTTTTACCTATACGGTAAAGGAAAGCTCCGAGACACGAATTGTTTTAAGGGTAAATGAGCGTGTAGCAGGCTACACGCCCGAAGAATCCTTCAAGCTTCAAACCGAATGGACTGTTTATCCGACAGGACAAATTTTTCGTTGGGACAGTGTGTATGCGGCTACGGCACCGGTATCGGAGGTATATCTGTCAACATTTCTAAGAGACACCTCAAACCTCAGCGTCTATACAAACGCGAATGACTGGCGAGCGGGTCTTCTGTATTCCAGCGGCTATCCAGATGTCGGCATGGCATTTCTGGGGATGAAAAACAACACCTCTTCCTATTCGGAACCTTTTGACAATGGGGAGATATGGAGTGTCAAACAACAGTTTCGCGGCGGCTTTGACATGGTGGACAGGACAACGTCTCCAAATACTCGATGGACCTCGTTTCCGGTGGAAGCTGCCCAATACATCGACATGCGCGGAGAAATGACAAGCGCGAGTATAGATTCGGCGGCAAGCGGCGTGCAAACGCCCGGACTCGGCGGTGCCGCTCTGATCATGACCACCGGAACACTGTTGTCGGGCGGCCAGGCTTTAAGCGGAGATCTTGACGCGGACGGATTCAACGAACGAGAAGGTGCGTATTGTATTCAGGCGGAGAATAATGTGGTAAACTTTTCACTTCCAGCCCGAAACGACACCTGCAGATTCTATCCCGCATTCAAGATCACAAACTACTATGCCGCCACAAAGCCAAACTATGTCCATGCATATACGGCAACCGACACGGTTGCGCTGCTGGAGGGATATCAGTATAATGCATATTACAACCGGGAAAAACACGAGCTTATCATCCACATTGACAGCGTATTCTGCCAAACTGTCAACCTCTTCATTTCGGCGGACTTATCACTTGCCGTAAAGATGGGTTCATTTTGGGCCAGAGGGGGTGACGGGTGTGATACTATAGGATGGCGCACCGAGAGTGAGCAGGAAAATCTGGGATATTATCTGTACCGAAGGGTAAAGCCCGAATTTTTCGATAATTATACGAATAAAGACAGAAGAGATTCTCTGCCGGAAAGATTTCCTCTGGCGTTGTTTAAACAAAACAAAATCGCTTCATCGGATACAGGCTGGGTGCGTGTAAACAAGGATATTATTCCGGGGGCGGAAAACGGTGTATCTCACGGCCCCCGTGATTATCTTTATGTAGATCATGATGTGTTTAACGATGTCATGTATGAGTACCGTCTGGAAGCGGTTGATTACCATAACGGAGTGGAAAAGGTCGGTCCGGTTGTGCAGGTGATGCCCACTGCTCGCATGCCGCTTATGTTCAGACTGGGTGCAAACTATCCAAACCCGTTCAGGAGCATGACTGCGATCAGATTTGAACTTCCCGTCAAAAGCGGTGTCTCGCTTAACATCTATAATCTCCAGGGACGTCTTGTGCGTAAACTGGTCACTCCTGATGTAATTTACCCCGCCGGCTACCATCAGATCCTCTGGGACGGAACAAACGATTACGGACGACCGGTCGGAAGCGGGCCGCTCATTTACCGGTTTTGGGGCAAGAAGTACAGCAAGTCACGCCTGATGATGAAAGTGGATTAGGAGATACTGTCAGTGCAATTGGGAAAACCCCATTAACTAACCGCAAACAGCTAATCCTGCAGAGCCGGAACCGGTTTCTCGGCGTCAGGCTTCTGGATTACTTTATAAGTAAAGCCGTAGAGCACTTAGACAAATAATTGCGACAAAAAAGCCTTTTTTTGTCGCAATTCCCTTTTTCCCGGCAAGCTCTCACATGGCAATTCACAATAAGTTATTTTTTTTGTAATCATTAAACTTCTACATTCGCCGTTAGCTATTCCACCTTCCGTCTTCCACCTTCCGTCTTCCGTCTTCAATCCTCAACCCTCAGGCTCCGCAGCCGATTCAGCGCCGCTGCCACATCCACACCGCGCACCGCCGCCAGATCGCCCGGCTTAAACGGCGCGATGCAGTCGATTCCTTTCTCGGCCGTGTCCTGCTCGAGTCTGTCCAGAAGCTGCTTTACGGTCAGGGAATCCCGCATGTAGCGCTTGAGATACACCAGACTCTCGCCGATTGCACGGGTCTGGCTGATGTCAACCAGCTGATCGATTCCCGACAGGTCGATATCCTCGGTACCGAACTGAATCGTTTTGAGCCCCCGGGCGCCGACTTTTACCTCCCGTTTGCCCTTTGACGGATCGAGACTCTCGGCCAGGGGAGTGCGGTGGTTGATCGCACCGAAAAGCTCGCCGCCCTCACGCTTTCGCTCCGAGCGATACTTCTGTGCGATTGCAAGCGCCTGCTCGGTTGCATCATCAGGACGGTACTCATCCATGCGGATCACCGTATCGGCCACATCGAAGTAGTCTCCCGAGCCGCCGATAACAAGGATCGTCGATACGCCGTGTTCGGAATACAGCTGCTTTACCTTGTCGATAAAGGGGGTGATTGGCTCACGATCCTTTGACACCAGCTCCTGCATGCGGTGGTCGCGAATCATGAAATTGGTGGCAGAGGTGTCCTCATCGATAAGAAGCGCCGTTGCCCCAGCCTCCAAAGCCTCGATGATATTTGCCGCCTGTGAAGTGCTGCCGCTTGCATCCTCGGATGTAAACCGGTGCGTATCGATTCTGCGGGGGAGGTTTGAGATAAACGGATCGATCCCGGTTTTTTCTATCCGCCGGCCATCCTCGGCACGGATCTTCACCGCATCGATCCCGGTGACTACAAACTCCCGCCCGTCACCGGGGATATGGTTGTAAACGCCGCGCTCAAGCGCCCGCAGAAGGGTAGACTTGCCGTGATAGCCTCCGCCGACAATAAGCGTGACCCCGCGAGGGATTCCCATGCCGCGGATCTCGCCGCGGTTGGGAAGAGTTAACGTGCGGGTGAGAGGCTTGGGAGGCGCGAACGCGACGGCATGCGCGGCATCCATCGGCCTGTCATCGATACCGCTTAAGCGGGGAAGGATCGCACCTTCGGCCACAAACCCCACCAGGTTGTGGGCGCTAAGCATCCCCCGCAAAGCATCGGCATCCTCGGCGGTCTGCAGATGACGGTACAGCTGATCCTCATCCAGGTTCCTGAAAAGAGTCGCCGAAAGAATCCGGGGCAGCTGATCGATAATCATCTGTCGGGCAAGTCTTCCGTCAATCTTGCGCCCAAACGCCGGAAGCCCCAGCGTAAAGCGCAGCTCGATTTCATGCTCGTTGACCCATGCGGAGCTTCGCTGCATAATCTCCTGTCCCGGCCGGTCGATACCGATCCGCCCGCTTTTGCCTGAGCTTCTGTTTTTTGCGGTGATTTGGTGCGCAGCTTCGGAAAATCGCCTGGTGACAAAATCCCGCAGCGCAATCTCCCGGCTTGGCCCGGCGAAAGTATCCGGGGGAAATCCGGCATGTGCCTGGGGGATCACCGCCCGCATCCGGCTTGGCGCGGCAAACGGATCCCCCTGCACATGGTCGACAAACAGCGTGAAGAAGTCGGCCTGGTATGCGCCGGTGATATCCTTGTATGCCTTATAGCCCTTGTGGTCGATTCGCCGAAGTGTGTCCTGTAAGTCGGAAATATGTTTCATAAGATTACTCCACGTAGTTTTATCGGTTTTTTCGGTTTCTCGGTTGCTTATAACCAATACGATATAATAATATACACGATTTAGGGCAGGGGATTTGGACAGCTGATAGAGTTAATGGGCGAGAGTTTGGCGAGTGAGTGAATACCAAAGATGTTCTTCCGGCGAGCACATTGAATGGTTCTATAATTGTAAACGTCTTCATTCTACGCTGGGGGTTTCTTCCACCGGCGCAGTTTGAGGCCAAGGCAATGAAAATTTGTGCTTCGGAACGTGTCCTGCTTTTCCTGAGCAACATCATCATGACCGGATGGTCGTTTCTCTCTACACAACCACCACATCCTGCGGCTTCTCTATCAGACGGGCAAACTCGGTTTTCATCCTCAGCGGTTCCTTCTCGTTTAATGTGCTGAAATAAAGACCAGTCAGCGATTCAATCTTCCCGATGCTCACCTCATAGGTCTTATACTGCCCATAGGCAAACTCCAGATTGGTGAGTAGGTTCTTCTGCGTCTGAAGATACGCTGTCGCCGATAATCTCCCTTTCCTTGTCACCATGACAACGATTTTCCAGTACTTGCCGATAAAGGCCTTCTTTACACCGGGAGCAACCCCTATACGCAAATCCTGAACATCACGGCCGAAGATCGTCCCGGCACAGTGTGTGCCGTGTCCATTGCGATCCTCCACCCCCTCTCCCGTAAAATCTTTTTGGATAAGCAGCACGTCTGAAAAAGCCGCGTGGGGATGCATCGATTCCGGT
>CAZPHU010000082.1:0-17336 GCA_964586285.1 uncultured Fibrobacterota bacterium
ATTTGGCTGGAGTGGAGGGATTTGAACCCCCGACCCAGTGGTTAACAGCCACTTGCTCTGCCGACTGAGCTACACTCCAAGGTAATTTTCATTGACCGGCGGGCTTCATCCCCGTCATCAAATTAGTGATCTAATATACGATAATTCGAAACTGAATGTCAAATTTTTTTGGTTTAACAGAAAAAAAACGCCCGAGACATCGGGCAAATGATTACTGAAAACGATCGTATTCGTTTCAGACTACTCGATCGATGTTTTAAAAAAGGATCTCGTAATTTATTTTTTGTTATCCCACTCAGCGTTCCACAAGTGAATAATTAAAAATACGGGATCCTTTCCGGATCGATTCAGATTTTCTATCAATAGAAATAAGAGCAAAATCGCAGGGAGTAAGCGAAATGCAAAAAGGTGCGCACATATCGCGCAATAACATACGTTTGTCTAAGCGTGAAGAGCACATTTTAGCCTCGCGCGCGCGAAACGGAGACAAAAAGGCAAGAGATCGCCTGGTGGTAGCTTATCTGGATTTGGTACAGCCGATTGCGTTCTCCTTTCTGGCACACGGCCTGTCTCCTGAAGACTTGGTACAGGCAGGCCGTATAGGTCTGATTAGAGCGGCGTCCAAATTTTCCCCCTCGAAAAACAATCGGTTCAAGGATTATGCCGCATGGTGGATTCGAAGAACAATCCTACAGGCATTGTCGGAGCAGTCACGAATCGTACGGGTGCCCGAAAGTTTTCTGGAGATGACATATAAGGTTCGTAAAACTCAGCGACAATTAGAGCAGCAAAAAAAACGCCCTGTTTCGGTCGGAGAAATGGTTGAAGAAACCGGCTTTACCCGGCAAGATATAGAAGATGCGCTTGCGGTTGAGGATTGGCATGTCTCACTGGATACATCCGTTAATGAGGAAGGCGATTCGCTGCATGAAATAATCGAAGATGAAAATGCGGAACCTTCCGACCTTCGCGCTTTACGCGGCGAAGAACTGGAAAAAATCAGCTCCGCTCTTGAGGAGTTATCCGACAGAGAGGCTCAAATCATTAAACTTCATTACGGGCTGGCGGGAGAGCGTCCTCATACGTTTGCCGAGGCCGCCGAAAAGATGAGCGTCTCCCATCAGAGGGTCAAAAAACTTGAGAAGAGCGCGTTTAGTAAGTTGAAAGAAAGAGTACTCCCACACACTTTTCAATAATGACTAGAATAAGACGGACATGATGATGAGAAAGATTCCACACTTTATTCCATTATTATCATTGGCTTTATGGTGGTTTTTTTCTCATTGCAATCCCTCTTCACCCCTCCCGCCTCCCGGTCCCTTCGAAACGATGCCGAATCTGTCGGTACCGGTTAATGATTCAGTACAATACTGGGTACATTCGCCTAAACAGGGGAACTCTGTTAGATTCCTTTGGTCTTTTGACGGTGGCCTGAATTTTTCCGATACGACCCTCGATACGTTTCTCATCTCGCAATGGGGAATAGAGGATTCTGGAGATCAGAGTATCGTGGTTGTTGCCGAAGATCCGGATGGGCGACGCTCACCTCCTGATACTATTCATGTGGATGTTAAAACACACAGGCCAAAGATCAATCTCAGCTGCCCCGATTCGACCGCCTCGATTAACGATACGATCATATTTTTCGCAACCGCAAAAGATACAAACGGATGCATATCCGGCTACGTGTTTAGAATCGATTCTCTGCAACCCGTGTATAGCAGCGATTCGTGTTTTGTGGTTGTTTGGGACCGTAATCAAGAAGGAACTCACACAATTGCCGCCGCGGCTCGGGATGATGACTCGTTATGGTCACAACCAGATCACCTCACCTTTACCGTAACCTCCTTTGCCCCGTCACTTTCTTCTATTCCCGACACTTCTATACCGGTCTATGACTCGATTTCATTAAGCGCACGGGGAATCGATAAGGACGGCCTCATAAATCGGTTTTTTTGGTCGGTGGACGACTCTCTTTTTGAAGCGCTTAAGGATTCCGTCTTCTGCACAAATTTCTCTGTGAAGGATACCGGCACGCGGGTAATCAGCGTAGTGGCTCAAGATGATGATTCGCTTTATTCGGATACCATAAAGTTCCACATATACGTAGACCCTTGTGAGCCAACTGTAAGTTTACCCAGCGATACGGTAGTCTATTTACACGATTCAGTGACGATTCCAATCAAATCCTCCGACACTAACGGAAAAGTATCCAGCATTTTCTGGTCGTATGACACTACTGCATGGAAAGAAACAACCAACACCGCCTCACTGCGACTCGTGGTGAAAGACACGCTACCCATTGTTATTAAGGCCAAAGCCAAAGATAATCACGGCATCATTTCCGAGGTCGATTCGATGCGAATATCCGTCTTGAGGGGCTATCCCCAAATCCATGCCGTCGACACTATGACCGGCTTCATTTACAATAAAACTGCTTGCCGAGTCTCGGCAGTAGATCCAAACGGAACAGTCCTGGAATACCATTGGAGCGTAAACTCGGATTTTGATACAGTAACTTCAGACTCTGTTTATTACCACTTGTGGGAAATCTCGGATACCGGTATGAACATGATAATTGTTCGCGGCCGAGACAACGATTCTTTATGGTCCGAAAACGACACTATATTCGTAAATGTTAAAACCAATATTCCAACCGTAACAATTATTCCTGAATCAACAAATGTATTCATCAATGATAGCCTGGTATTAAAAGCGACCGCAGGCGAAGCTTCAAAGGAAATAGATAATTTTTTCTGGGGCATAAATGATAATGAGCCCATTTTAGCGAAAGACTCGATGGTTATCTCCTGGGGTAGGCAGGATTCGGGAATACAGAAGATAAAGGTATGGGCGATAAATGAAAACGATGTGATTTCAAGGCCGGACAGTTGTCAGGTGAGGGTGAAAATGGGCCGGCCCAAAATCAGCCTTCCGGGCGACACTATAATCTCCACCCGCGACACCTTACTTTTGAGTGATTTTGTCTCCGACGATAACGGCTATATTGAGAACCTCACCTATGTTATAAATAACGGAACACCACAAACACTTCAATTAGATACATTGAAATACGGTTATGACTCCCTGGACACAGTATCAATCATAATTCGTGCCGTTGATGATGACGGTTTGGCCGTTGTGGATACGCTCTGGGTTAATTATTACCATCCCGAAAGAAATCTGATCATGTACACTCCCAAAGATACGGTCTGGGCACGAAGGGACATAAGCGGCAATCTCAATTCAACGGTTTCCTTTAGATTCGGTCCTGATTTTGCCGATGCGTATACTCAACCTGCAACATATGATTTATTCGTATCGAAAGTTACCCCCGGCGATTCTCCCGTATACTCCGGCACCGATACATGTTTCGAAATGGAATTTTTCGATACAGGAGAGTATCACTGGCGCCTGGAGGCAAACACTACGGACGGGGTATCGGCAACCATATCGGATTCTTTTTCTATTCTAAGGCAAAAAACCATCTGCTTCGCCGGACATTCCATAATCGTAGGGATGGGCGGCGAAACCCAGGAGGGCGGCTTCCGTCGAGAGATACTCGATACCCTCAGGTCACACAGCCCGGATACGGCAATATCTGCGGTCGGCCCGGTTTCCACACCGTTTATGCAACAAATGTCCTTGGATGATTCTTGTTTTTTATTCAACCAGAAGACGGCATACGAGATTGATACCCTGTTAAGAAAAAACCCGTCTCTTAGCGCGGACATATGGGTATTGATGATAGGGGTTAACGCCGATTATTATAGCAGAAGATTATTCGAGCATCTCTATACCCAACAGCTTCTTGACAGAATGTATGAACGAAATAATCAGGCACACATTTATGTCTTAAACGGAATACAACTGCCGGATTCCATATATGAAAATGGGAGATTGGTGGATGCCGAAATAATCACCGCACGCAGAAACAGGCTGTATGATTTCAATCACCTGCTGGAGGACTTTGTCACTCAGCGCAGAGAAGCTGGACATCAAATCTTTCTTGTTGATGCATTCAGCGCATTATCTCCCGATTCTCTGTTTAATGCCGAATATATGCATGATCATTTACATCCAAATCAGCAAGGATATGGGGTGCTGGCTAAAAAAATCCTTAAATGCATGTCCGACAATGGTGTATATTCTCCTTGAGGTATTTATATGGGAATCTTTTTGCATGCATTTATCGCCGCCGTAGCTGTCTTTTTGGTATCGTGTGAGAATCCAAAGAAACCGGAACCAAACAGCCTTCAATATAATTCCCCTATAGACAGCCTGACTAAAAAACCCGGGCGAAATGACAGTACCGATACTCAGATGCGAGAAAATTCCCATCTTAACTACCGGTTAAGCCTGCCAAGACTTCATCCTGAGTCACTTAGCGTTAGTTTGGAAATCAAAAAACAGGCAAATGTGAACGAGTTGGTTTTGCCTCTTGTCTACTTTGACAATCCTCTGGATTCTTTGTCGGGTTCGCTGGTTAAGGATCTTAAGCTTTACGATTCATCAGGTCGGATGCTGGACACAATATCATCGACTGTAATGGTTGGCCCCCGTCCTTCTATAGTCATGACCATTCCGGAGAACGCAACCTACCCGGTTACAGTTCGATATAGAGTAAACTTCGGCGTAATAAACTATAACACCGATCGTTTTGATTTACCCGACATGCACATCGATGAAAACAGTGCTTTGATGATGGGGGCATACCTTTTTGCCGTACCTTTTGCTCACACGCTACCTCAGATGTGGCGAACTCAACGTTTGATTTCTCTTCATGTAAATATCCCCGATTCACTCGATCCACTGGGCATTCCTTCAAACAATCTTACATATAAAAATGTATACGAGCTTCTTTTTATACAGATTGCGGTGGGTGGGCTTGTTGTCGGTCAAGGCAGGGGCGGCAACCAGGATTTTTCATTACACCTGCTGGATGCTGCAGATACCAGGAATTACGATTGGCAACCGATTGTCGATCAGTGTGTCGCGGCACTCGACAAGATAGTGCCTTTATTCGGAAAATTTACTGAGGGCACCAGCTATCATATTTATTTTTACCCCATGGGCGGCGGTATTGAAGGAACTCACAGTTTCATATCTCTTCCCCCGACTTCGGACGTATTATCATTCTTGCCCGTGCTGATAGCTCATGAATTTTATCACCACACAATAGGTATCAGATGCGGTGAGTATGATGATCCCTGGTGGAAAGAAGGTACCGCCGAGTACCTGGGATGGGTAACGGCGGCACAATGCGGTTACGCCGATTCTCAGGATCTATACAACAATTTTGTGGTAAGATATGTATCGAGCGAAAAAATTGACGATTACCCGCCGGCTTCCCAGACATTCCGGCCGCTGATTTTTTCGGAATCGCTCTATGATGTGGCTTATGGTAAAGGCGCTCAAATCAACATGCTTCTCGATCTGGCGGTAAGGGAAGGGACAGGCAATTCATTGAACATTGCCGATGTGACAGCTCAACTGGTTAAACGTTATTATAATAGCGCGTTTACACGCGATCAGATGATTTCTTTATATTTTGAAGTCGCCGGAGTGGATATAGAACCTATCTTGTCGGACTATGCCGATACAGCAGGCAAAATCCCCAGGGATGTACTTGATGATGCATTCGGTAAACTCAAAGATATGCATGCTTTTGATATCGAAACATCCACCGGTGTTCTTTCGAAGGCCAAAGGACGGAGAAATATTGACAGACCTTCGCCTGAACCATTTTTCCACTACTGAAGTTGAAGTAAAAAGATGGCAAATAAAAAATTAAGGGCCGCGGTGATAGGCACGGGAGTGATGGGAAAGAATCACGTTCGCGTGCTGTCTAATATGCCGGATGTAGAGGTTGTAGCAGTATGTGACCCTCGAGATGATTATTCAGGTGAAATATCACATTACCGGGATTTATCCACTCTATTGCAAAATCACAAGGTCGATTTCGCCGTCATAGCGGTACCTACTCCCCTTCACGAGCAAATCGCTATTCAATGCATAAATAACGGCATAGATATTCTTATAGAAAAACCCGCTGCTTCGAATTCAACGGCGGCGAAAAAGATCGCTCAAGCGGCTTCACAAAACCATATAAAAACAGCTGTAGGTCATGTGGAGCGATATAACCCGGTTGTTGAAGCACTTATCAGGGAATTGACCCACAAAGAGGTTTACAGTATATCCATAAGCCGAATCGGACCGCTTCCGCCTCGAATCAAAGATGTGGGGATATTAACGGATCTCGCGGTTCATGACATTGATCTAATTCGTATGATAACACAGAAGCAAATTGTAAATACATCTATTTACAGATCTCAAAAAATCCATTATCATCACGAGGACAATGCCATTTTACTTTTTCAGTTGCGCGACAATATTCTCGCGAGCATTACAACGAACTGGCTGACGCCGTTCAAGAAAAGAAAAATCGAAGTGGCAACGCACGATACATACTTTGAAGCGGATCTGATTTCACAAGAGCTTCAGGAGTTTTCCGCACTTAGCGACGATGACTCTTATGTCAAAACAAGAAGTTGTCCGGTACAGAAGGGAGAGCCTCTGTTCAATGAACTTCAGGCATTCGTACATTTTGTCAACACCGGCGAACGCGGAAATCTCGCCACAATAGAAGACAGCATTTTCACTTTGGATATTATTAATTCGGTATCAAACAAACAGACATGAATATTATAGTTCAACCGTATACACCCGAAAAAAAGACCATATGGGATGAATTCGTCAATCAGTCCAACAACGGCACACTCTTTCATCTTCAGGAGTTTTTAGAATATCATCCCTCCCATCGTTTCAGCTTTAATCATTTAATGTTTTATCTTGAGGATGAACTAATCGCCGTACTTCCCGGCGGAATCAGCAATTCCAACTTCAACTCTCCCACCGGAGCCAGCTTAGGCGGGTTTGTTGTCCCAACAACCATGAAGTTTGAAATGATGGATCAGATAGTAAAGTGCTTTATCTCATACTGTAACTCTTTGAGCATCCAGCAGATTCGAATCACTCCACCAATGCAAATTTACAGCTCTGTTTTCGATGAAGTTATCGAATATGCCCTGCTGTATAACAAGTTTTCATATACAAACAGTTTGTATTCATCCGTGATGGATCTGCGGCATGTCAAAGGCCGGGAAAATTTCGCAAGATCTCCCAGATACGGGGCAAATAAAGCTCAAAACCATGGAGTAGAGATAATAGAAAGCAACGAGTATGACCGAGCTTATGAGATACTTGTAGAAAATAAGAAAAAGTTCCAGACTACCCCGACCCATTCGCTAAGCGAACTGATATACCTTCATGAACATTTTCCGCAAAAAATAAAACTTTTTCTGGCATACTATGAGGGAGAACCGATCGCCGGAGAATGGATATTTTTAACAAACAAAAACTGCGGGATGATTTTCTATGCCATGCATCTATACGAATTCAGGAAGCTCTATGCACTGAACCTTCTTCTTGACCATGCAATAAAATGGTGTGCCGGAAATGGCTTTCGTTTTCTCGATTATGGAGTGTCGGCCGACACTTTTCATCCTGATCCCATGGAGCCTTCCCGTTCACTTGTTCGATTCAAGGAATCGGTCGGATGCTCCGGAAGCCTTAGAAGAACCTATACGATGAGTCTATAGCCTCTCTTTTCTTCCGCCGCATGAATTATTTCTCAAGTTTTCTTATTAGTAAGCGGAAGAAAACATGAAGTGATATTTTCAGACGAAAATCAAGTTGTTGAAAAATATTGTAAAAACTGCCTGTTCCGGTAGGCGATGCATTTCTTTGATGAAGCCTGTATTTTACCAAAGGTTTATTTACAACAGCCACTTTACCCAGCCGCGAAGCAAGAAGTCCCAACCACCAATCGTACATCGGTATGTCTTGAGGTATGGGAAGCGCTGTTTTCAGTAGGTCACGTTGGAATGCCATTGCGCAACCCGTAAAACTGTTTTTGTGCAGGTTACGCCTGAATCCGGTATAACCGATTCCGCGCAAATTAAAAAGTGACCGAGAAATTGTATGCTCAGATTCATCTATAACTTCGCAATCGCTTAAAACAAGTATATGATCATGAAGCAAAGCGGCAACCGTTCGTACCTTTTCCGGATGCCAAATGTCATCCTGATCGGCAAGGAAAACATAATCACCTTGAGCAAGTGACAGGGCATTGTTAAAATTGCCGTTGATTCCTCTCGGACCGCTACTCACATGAAGTTTAACGATCTTATCGGTATACTCCCGCAGTATATCGACAGTTTGATCGGTCGAATTATCGTCGGAAATAATCAGTTCGTCTGTCTCTTCCAATTGTGAAAGGATCGATTCGATTTGCATACGCAGGAATTTTTGGCCGTTATACGTGGCCATGCACACCGATATCCGAGGCCTTGGATGTTGTTTATTGTTTTCCATTTGGCTCTTCCGGTGAGAAATAACACCAAATAAAATCCAAGGTTTTATACCTTATGCTCATTTTTACCGCTCTCAAGAATGCTAAAATTAATACCACCTTCCATCGATCATGAGCGGCCATTGCGCGGGCTCCTTTTACGTAACTGCCAAACCTTTGGACAGCCTGTTTTTCTCCACTGTAGTTGAGTGAAGAAAGGTTGTGTGAGAGAATCGTATCTACTACTACCAGTGTAGAATATTTTTCCTTATATTTGTGAAAAAAGTAGTAATCACTAAAATCCAACGGGATCCCGGGGTTATATCCTCCGGTTCTACCGAAAACCTCTTGATGGATGAGCAATCCACTGTTTATGGATGTTATTGAATCGACGGACACTTTCCCGGATTCCCCTTTATAAGGGCCGCCGTTATGAAAGAAACGGCAGTAGAACGGGGCTGCGATTCCGAGTTTTCCCATGGAAATACGCGGGCAGAATAACTTTTCCCCGGGATTCTCCTCCACCGCTTGGTGGTATATTTTGAGGCTCTGCTCATTTAAAAGTGTATCCTGGTCAAGAAGAAAAAGCCACTGTTTGTGCCTGAACCTAAGCGGGATTTCCTCGGCGGCACGATTGTAACATGCACTTACTCCTACGTTTGTATCATTAGGCCTGTAATGAACGTAAAGGTGGGATATTTCGATATTTTCATTCGCAAAGGATGGGCTGTTGTCGTAAGCAAGTAAATCGAGGTTTACCTGAAAAGCTTTTCCACATTGAGCCAGTGACTCAATTGCCGGTGCCTTTTCAAGCTGCATCCGGTAGCACACAACTACAAACATTACCGAGTCAATGAACTCTACTATTTTGTATTTACACATGATCGAATAAGGGAAAATATTTCTTGTGCTTGAGACTGTCTGTTGAAACTTGAGATATAAGAATTATTTGGTTCATAGAAAATATTACCCTGAATGGCCTTTAAAAAGAGCGCCTCTATATCCGCTGAGCTAAAATCGGCTGTTTCTCCAGCTCTCGCCTCCCGAATAATCTTCTCTGCCTCATTACCCCTGCAAATACCCAATATAGGCTTATAAAGTCTTAGGTATTCAAGTAGTTTGGAGCAGACTGTTGCCGATTCATTTTGCACCCCGTAAAAGAGAAGGTAATCGTATTCTTTGCTTATAAGCTCAAATCCCTTGCGCTTTTGCATATAGGGCAAAAAGGAAACGTTCGATTCGATTTCAAGTTTTTTCACTATATAATGCTCTTCACGAGTATATCTTCCTATGAAATCAATTTGTAAACCCGATGATATGAGATCGTTTGTCTTTAGCGCTGCGATTGCTTCAAACAGCGGCCACACATCACGTCTTCGAGAAAAGTTAATGCTGCCGAAATGGACGATCTTTACAGTCTTTCCTTTTCGGACACGTTTGCGAAAACGAGCGGGTATATCCTTAAAGTCATTTTCGTCATATCCATTGTAGATTAGATGAGCCGGTGTTGGTGAAATCGTTTCGAAATAGTTCTTATAACCTTCTGCAATGGTGATTACTGATGAGCACTGCGAAAGTAGTTTTCGTTCATACACCCGCCTGGTTCTTTTCTGAATACTGTTAAGCTTTTCTATCGGATATTGTCCGATGCAATCGGTAAAATCTATAATTAGTGGGAGCCCCAGTCGTTTTTTTATCCACAGAGCAGCTTCAATGGCATGAACCTGAGGATAAACGGCATAAACGGCATCATACATGCCCGGTTTGAGCGCATATTTTGTATATTGTTGAATGTGTCTGACCCAATATCGATCGATATTGAAAAAAAATGGTTCGAGAAGTTTGGTGACACTCTTATCTATTATTTTTCTTAAAGAGTAGGGTGGTTTAAACCAGGAAGCACTGGAAGGTAACCGCACAACGGCACTTTCATCTTCAGTGCGCGATGCACCAACCGCCGCTGTGAGGACATCGACATGTATATTGTTTTCAGGCGCATAGTCGAAAATGGAATTGGGGCGATCCGCCCCTACTGTTTTCTCCGGCCTGAAATGATATGTTACAAGTAATACATTCATTAGATACTACTTTGCCTACAAATAAAAAAAATCATTTTCTCCGTATGCTTAAGCATATGGTATCCTACAGTATAGCAGATTGGCTTCATGCTGCAGTGCATGTGGTGCTTACGATTGTCTTTGCCGCGAAACTTACTCCAGCAGCAATGGGTTCGCTTTCAATTGTATTAGTCACAGTTACTCTATTCACCATTTTAATCAATTTAGGGCTTCCCGGATTAATAATGACCCGCTATGGTGCATATGAGCAACAGGAGCGTAAAAGTAAACTGGATTCGATATTCTGGTTAATGACTTTTCTCTCACTAATCAGTTTCATTCCATTATTGCTCATTTTGTCTTCATTTCCCCAAATCACTCAAAAGGTATTTCTGGGCGCTTCAGCTTGCGCCATGATAGCCGGAACAGCCCTGTTACAAATACCGCTGGTGATAATACGTTCCGAAAGGAAAGTTTTTCAATATACGATTCTCAAAGCCGTTCATGCCATCTTTTTACTCGCGGCGATCATTCCTTTTCTGGTTCTTGACATGATCAGTGTGCCTTTGATCATGATCATTGAAGCGGCGGCAAGTTTTGTTGCACTTTTTTCTGCAATGGCACTGTCGGGATTTTTCCCGCCTCCCGTGCCTTTCTTGTCTCTAAGATCACTTTTTAAGTATTCCATGCCTCTTTGTTTGTTGAGTCTGGCCCATTTTCTGGTCGATCTATCAGACCGCTACATTGTCACTTGGTTTCTCGGCGCATCCGCGATGGGACAGTATGCCCTTGCGGCGAGGGTGGCGGTTATAGGATCCTTTATTTCGGAAGGATTCAACTCAATGTGGGCACCATTTTACTACCGCGAAGGTTTCCGAAATAAACCGCTTGTCGCAAAGCGCATAGTGTCATTCACCTATTTTGCCCTGATTCTCTTTGTTACCCTCCAGATCACTCTGCCGGCTCTCGCAAAACTGCAGATAGGCAGTTTCGTTATAATTGATCCCAGTTATCATCCGGGGCTTATTTTGATTGTCCCATTGGTAAGCCAGTACTTCTTTAAATTCCTATATTACACATCTGCTCCGATGCTTCTTCATAAAGGTAAAAACTGGATTCTTTTTATCATACTTTTTCTATCAGGTACTCTCAATGTTATAGGCAACATGGGCATAATTCTTATTTTTCGACAGGCCCCCGACACAACTCTTCTGCTCGGAATTTCGATTATGACCGTGCTATCCTACCTGCTGGCAGCGGTAGCTACTTTCTATGTAACCGGGAAAGAAAAGCTTCTCATAATACCTGTAAAACACCTTCTTACGGCCGGTATTATCTCATTGATTGCAGGGTATATCAACTTACTGTTTTACAGTTAGTCCCAATTGACGAGTATGCTGTCTACTCTTTGTGAAAGCCGTTTTGCCCCTTTGGAGTTGAGATGGTTTGTATCCCAGGCCTCCTCCTCCGCATAATCGTGCTCACCATATGCATGAGCATCGTAGAAACGAATCAAAGATGATGAGCTGTCCCATTGTGTGAACAATGAGTCCATCTTCTCGTACTCTTCCCAGCGCGGGCCGTACCTGCCCATTACCTCGGTCTCCCGATAATCGGGATTCTGAGGTGCATTGATAAGAAGAACCTTTATTCCCCTGTTAACGCAGCTGTCAACAGCGGCTTTTAGAAAACCGATATTCATCTTTACGATGGAATCCTCAAACGTCTTTCCTACCTGATCAATTATCGGATCTCCCCATACTCCGTCAATCTCGCTCAAGGGAGTCCCTGTCGAATCATAGCCGTCCCAATCTTTTTGAGAAAAGGCGTCGATTTTTCTTTGAATCGCATCGGGTATTCCATCACGCCAAAAATCATTATCCCTGTCGAAATTGTATCCTCTGCTGTCATACAGCCCCACCAGCCACGGACTTTCGGGATGAGTATCCCGTGATAAAAAGCCGGGGTCCAATCCAATTACTACCTTCTCGAGCCCCGACGCATGTGGAAGAAGATAATCCTTTATCAACACGTAGCTGGTTAGCTGATCGCTGTTGCAGGTTGCCAGGCTTACAGCCGGTAAAGAAAAGCGCGAGGTCTGAATGCCGTAATACTCCGGCGAACTACCGACCACAGCCACCCGGTAGCTATCCTTATATTTCCAGAACAATTTTAGCTTACGAGTTATAGTCGCCTGCCCGAACGCAGCGGAATTTGGAACATTGTATTGGGTAAATGCATGATTCGGATCTACTTCCTCCGATAAATCCAATGGATTTATCCATAGGTAGGGCCATCGCAAGTTTTCCCTTTCGGCAAGTGGCAGATACTGCTTTGTACGGAGATTTATCAGAAAGATCGTCGACTTCGAACCTTTTGCGGCAATGCCGATACCAAAGTCCGGATGATTTGTATACCGCGTGTCCTGCCATTGTGAATACCCGTGTGGAACCTTGTAATAATCAACCACATGTTGCGTGTATATGGAGGATTGTACGATAAATATATACTCATGCAAGCCGTAAGATTCCCCAATAATTGAACTGCGCCGCGCCCCAGAACCGAAGTCAAGGAGCATGATTCTGTCCGGATATTGCTTCCCCGGATTTATAGACACATTACAGACCTGCACCGAGTCACCCAATCCGTTGTGAGGCGACATGAACTGCGGGAACGCAAAACTGACTCTTCGATCGTACAGATAAGCCTGAGGATACCCTGTTGCAACAAATCTTTCGTCCGCCGATAGTCCGCCGTGGTATGATCCCGAATCAAGCAGCACCGACTTGGCCCCAAACTCTCCGTTTCTGAACTGATGTTTTATTGTTTTCTCACTTTTCCACCTATCGAGATTGTTCTGTGATGCTCCGGTAGTATAAATTAGAAATGTATCGAGACCGGCGGTATCCGTCCACCAGTATGGCAAAAAGGCGTTATCCTGAACCACTGTTTGTAAAGCCCCGGTGGTGTCCCCAAAAGGAGTAACCCCGACATGTGAGCCTTTCGAAAAACCCGGGTACTGCGTACCGTAAGCAATCCAACGGCCATCAGGGGAAATTACCGCCCCCTTAACAGCGTCTTCCACCTGCACCTGTTCAAGATCAACCTCGAAATCCGAAAAATCTACCGAATAGAGCCTGTTTCCGGCCAGAGCCTCTATTGTAAAAACAAGTTTACATTCGGCAGTCCCAAAAAAATTAAAGAGGTCGGACTTTTTACTCAAAAGAGTTACAGGGGAGTTGATTTCTTCCTGATCGGAAGAGCTGTCCCGTTGTGCGCCGGGTTCGAAAGGCCCCAGTGCGATTCTAAATCCTATTGCATTTGAAACTGTTGTCGCGGGTGTAGCATACGGTCCGGTACGGTTTGTTGATCTAAGCTGGTCTTCTCCTAATGTCCAGGCTCCGCCTCTTACAGGCCTTTGCCAATTGGATTCAAACTGCGCCTGCGGCAGGTGAGCGGGGCCGATCGGATTGGTTACCGCCGTATCAGGATATTCTCCAAGCCAATCGTTAACCCATTCAGATACATTTCCGGCCATATCGAACAAGCCTGTTTGAGTCGGCCGTAACTTGCCGACTTTTCGCGGACCGTTAACGGCGTTTTCGCTGTAATTCGCATATTGTTTAGCCGAATCTGTTCCCCAGTAAAAATCTTCACCCGGAGAGGATTTCAAGGCATATTCCCATTCCGCTTCAGTGGGAAGGCGATATCCCGCTCGTTCGTAATGTATACGCAAATTTTCCAGATTATACGGGCAGCTGCCAATGATCTCACAATAGGCATCGTAACTGTACACCGTGTCCAGCCCTTCCCTTTTGCTCAGGGCATTACAATAAAGCACTGCCTCGTACCAGGATATATTGTACACCGGAAGGCTGTCGTGTTTACCGTAATCCCCCCGCTCAAGCAGCTTCTGCAGCGCATCGGCTCCCAAAACATCTTCATATTGCTTCTGTGTTATCTCCGTCGACCCAAGAGCATAATTGTAGGTGAACCTTACCTGGTGAGCCGGACTCTCGAATTTACCGGAAGAATTATTGTTTCCCATCGTAAATACCGAGTCTTTTGAATCAATTTCTACTAGCCCGACTGGAATCGGCTTGAATACAGCCGTAATATGCATATCACTTTTGACCGTAATCTCCAGTGGGTTTTTTAGGCTTCTTATCCCCCCTTCATAACCTGCGAAATAGTACCCGGGGTCAGGGTTGGCTTCCAGAGACACTACAGTGCCGGGGGGAAACGAATTTTGCTTTGGCTGGGAAACGACTAACCCGCCGTCGGTTGATGTAACTTCCAATGTCACTCTTGCTTCAGGCTCACTGATCCGATCATCCGTACAACCAGCATTCAACGCAATCAAAAGACCTAAAGCAGCAAACAACCAAAGAAGCGAAGAAAAGCCGAAGCTTTTCATTTGTGAATCGAGGCGGTAAATTATGCTGATGTTACGCTGCATTTTTCCGAGCGGATTTGGATATATCATCTATATCTGGCACTCCACCTATGGTCTGATTAGTATCTTTTGAGGGCTGGTTTTTTGGGTACCGTCCGCCACCGCCACATAAGTTCCAGGCAACAGATCATCCGGAACTTTCCATATGTATATCCAGGCGTTGTCATTTTTTCGGACATTGGTGTTTGTCTCATTTAAGTTTGTTACCAGTTGTCCTTTCACACTGTAGATGTTAATCACCGACCTGGGTGCGATATTTTCAAAGACTACTTCCGTATGATAGTCTTTTTTGAAAGGATTAGGGTAAACACTGATTTTTTTATTATTACCCGTAGCTGATATAGAATAGCCAAGATCAAATGAGGATACTCCGTCCGTGGTAGCGATCCAAAGTACTCCCCGGGCATGATCTATATCTATCCAATTAATCGAATTGTTCACCAACCCCTCAGAGGTCGTATAAGTTGTCAACTCACCTTCGAAGCGATCGGATATTTGCGATTCATTATCATAAGCACCGGCTGACACATCGTTTCTTTTCCATCTTGTAAGTCCGTTCTGATTGCTTCCAAGCCACAGTACCGAACTGTTTTCCTGTTCGATCGTGCGTATATCGGAGGGCGAATTTTCTAAAAGCACGGGGTTGTGGCGATCGGTGCCCCATCGGTAAATTCCTTTATCGGTAGCAATAAAGGTATATCCGTCGGAGGTGGAGGTCATGTCGAATATTTCGCAGTTCATATTATGGCTCTCGACCGTCACCCCGTCCAGCGGAGTTCCGTTATGGGTAATCACAAGGAATTGCCCGTCTCGGGATCCTGCGAATATCCGCCCGACCTGGTCCACATTGATTGAGGTAAACTGCTCGCCGGTTGCCTGGGATATGCGCAGATAATCTTTGTCCGCAGGATCTTCTACAGCGGGGTTATAACAAACCAGTTTACCCTCAAAGCAGTCAAATGCGCTTGCCCATAAATACCCACTCGAATCAGTTGCAAGCGCGTCACATTTACTCCAATAACTTTCGCCCGGATCAAATTTCCTGAATTCGCTAAATGTTTTGACACCTACAAAATAGCGGCTCCATTTATCGTTTTCGGTATCATACTTTCTAAGCCCCTCTCCGTTAACTCCAAACCACATGTTTCCCAAACGGTCTTCCGTTATCCCCAGAAATTCATCCCCATCCCCCACTACGCGAAAATCTTCGACCGTTGTATTGTTATAAAGCTGCCACTGAGAACCGTCATATGATACTACTCCCTGCCACCATGGAAGGTTTTGCCACGAAAGGCGCGGATTAAACCAGATTTTTCCTCTCGGCCCCACGGCAACACGGCTTACATTTCCGAAAAACAATCCTGGAATCTTCAACTGCCGAGCGTTTCCATCAGAAATCGCATAGAAATAATCATCCGTTGTACCACACCAAAACGTACCGTCGGCACCAATTTCTATCTCCGTGATCTTACTGGGCAACGAAATCACTTTTACCCCGTCTTTATATAGCGTGGCCGAATCTGCATGATAAACCGAGTTTCCCGAATGCACGGTCAAATAGGCGTAATCCTTTACATTTCCTTTATCTACAAGGATTTTTTCGACTCCGGCCTCACGAGCCTGAATATCCCAAATCTTTTCATCGGCAAAGTTTAACTCCCGCCAGGGTTTATCCCCAATAAACGCCTTTGCAAGACCGCTTGAAAAAGCCGCATACAGAGTATCCCCATGAACAAGGGCATGATTTACCTGCGGACCGTAACCTTGGAACGATACCGCGTTTGCTACAGCCGCTCTTTTTTGAATGTCAAACACACTCAACCCCTTGGAGGAGCTTATCAGGAGGTGATCATTGTGAATGGAGAGGTCGCGAATATCCCATTGGGCAAACTGATAATTGTTAAAGCTTATCAGTTTACCGCCTTTGTAATGATAAAGCACACCATTTTCACTTCCAATCCACATCCCCCCATTACCGTCCGGAACAATAGAGGTAAGCTTGACATCGGTAAAGGGTTGATTCATTGAGGCCGGAGATACTTTTTGCCTGTCTTTGCTCACCTTTGCAAGCCCCCCGTTTGAAACCACCCAAACAGTTCCGTCGATTATTTCGATATCGTTGACTTGAACGGTTTTGTTATAGTTTCTAAAGGGAGTATAGGCTGAAGAGGAGTTCCAGATCAAAAGAGCAAAAAGCAGGAAAAATATGTTTATACGCATAAAATTTTCGCCCATGTTTTTTAGCACCGGTAAGGAAATTGGAGAATACTCAAAATCTTTTATATACGGCAGGAAACAGATTATTATTGCAAAGCACGTCCGAGATTCGCGGCAGGTGGGATGAAAGGTGATACTTGGAGCTGAGGGGGATCGAACCCCTGACCTTGGCATTGCGAACGCCACGCTCTCC
>CAZPHU010000083.1:0-9505 GCA_964586285.1 uncultured Fibrobacterota bacterium
TCAGGACCTAGTAAGGGCAACCTTGTGGGGGTTCGACTCCCCCCTTCCGCATATCGATAAAGCCTTCCTTGTAAGTATAAATTCCAAAACGAAAATAATCGGGTTTCATGACATCAGGTTCCGGTCGAATCCATATTTTACCACAGGTGGTAACCGACAAGATCGCCGCCGGTGAGGTCATCGAAAGACCGGCTTCGGTAATCAAAGAGCTTGTCGAAAATGCAATAGACGCCGGTGCCGACCGCATCGATATCACTGTCAATGACGGCGGATTTTCGATGATAAAGGTAGTCGACAACGGCTGCGGCATGTCGGGCTACGATTTGGCCCGTTGTACTATAAGGCACGCCACCAGCAAGATAAAGCGTATCGAAGATCTCTTTACGATCGCTACGCTTGGGTTTCGCGGTGAGGCGCTGGCCAGCATAGGTTCGGTGTCTCGAATGAAAGTCGTAAGCTCCACCACCGAGGACGGGCTTGGGCTTGAGCTTGGCTGCGACGGGGGCATACTTTCGGAGCCCGTTCCCGCTTCCCACACCAGAGGGACCTCTATCAGCTGTCGCGATCTTTTCTACAACGTTCCCGCGCGCAAGAAATTCATGAAAAGTGTCAAAGCCGAGCGCATGGCGGTTATGCGGCTTATGGAGCAGATGGTTATTCCTTATCCGGCCATTCATTTCACGGTTACCTGTGACGGTAAGCGGACGCTGGACGTATCGCGTACTCAAACCACTCTTATGCGTATCGCCCAGGTCGCAGGCAGTGAATTTGCCAAAAAACTCATAACCTGCACGGCGGAGGCCGAGGGGATGGATGCGATCTTGTACGTATGCGCTCCTCACGACGCCACCCCGCGTCCCCGGTTTCAGAACCTCTACGTAAATCTTCGGAGAATAGACTGCGATTCAATAACCTATGGTATTCGTGAGGCTTTTTCCCGTTTCATAACCTCACATTTTAAGCCCGCATGGTTTTGCTTTCTGGATGTCGATCCGCATCACATAGACGTTAACGTTCATCCGACCAAGCAGAAAATCAAATTCGACAACGAAAAGAAACTGTTCTCCTTTGTGTTTCACATGACCGAGGACGGGCTGAATGCCGACATGCTGCGGGATATCAGAACTTTGGAAACCTCGCCGGTACACTCTGCGACTCAGGTAAATGAGCGGGATAATTTCTCCCTCATTCAAGATCGCAAAAAGCCCGAAAACAATCCTTCGGAGAAAATCATCCCCGCCTGGGGGGAAAAGCCCGCTAAGATGCCCGCCAAGGAAAAGAACGATCAAAAGGGTCAGACCTCCCTTTCTTTTTTCTCTGTCTTGCACTCGGACTTGCACTCGGAAAAGAAAGATGTTGCCGAAAACGGCGATAAGGCGGTACAATTGTCTAAAGAGCAGTGGGATCTAATACCCTGCTATCAGATTCACAAAATGTATATCCTGGCGCCGATCAAAAAGGGGATTCTTCTTATCGATCAACATGCTGCTCATGAGCGAATACTCTATGAGCAGGCAATAGAGGATCTGAAAGCGGGGCGGGCCGAATCGCAGCGGCTGCTGTTTCCTATAATTATCGAATTGACCAATACCGAAAAATCGGTGATCATGAGCGGGCGGAATCATTTTTGCTCACTGGGCTTTGATCTTCAGGATTTCGGCGGCCAGTCGGTGGCGATCTCGGCGATACCCGCAGCAGGTTTTCTGAAAGACTCCACCGTCGAGGAGGCGGTCAGGGAGATGATTCAGTTTCTGCTGGAAGAAAAAGACGAATCGATTCTTTCCGAACCTCAGAAACGCTATGCGGCTGCATTTGCCTGCGGTGCGGCCATAAAGACGGGGCAGGCTCTGAAGCAGGAAGAGATGAACTCGCTTCTGAACAATCTTTTCGCGGCGCAAAATCCTTACATCTGTCCGCACGGAAGGCCGACTCTGGTAAGGATTTCACTGGATGAGCTGTCGCGAAGATTTCTTCGTTAATCTCCACTACTTTTTCCTGAATACATTTTCGGGGTTTTCCTTAATATGACTTTGCAATCAGGGTTTCAATCGACTGGTACTGACCGCGGCAATGGGCCCGGTGTTAAGAAGAGGGTGGTGGCGCTTAGATCGGTGGGCTGCCGAACCAATCAGGAAGAGATGACCACTCTTGGCTTTACTCTGGCCGACAACCATTTCAAAATAACCGATTCAATCGAAGAGGCCGATATAATCATCCTCAACAGCTGCTCTGTCACATCAAGCAGCCAGGCTAAAACCAAGAGGATGATCGGCTCGCTGGCTAGAAAAAACCGTTTTGCGCAAATATGCGTAACCGGATGCATGGCCCAGCAGATGGGCGAGGAGATCTTGGCGTTTCCCAACGTGAGCTGGGTAGTGGGTAACGGGCATAAAAGCCAAATCCCCGACATCCTGCTAAACGAGGAAAAAGGAGTATTCGTATCGTCTCTTAAGGACAGGGAACCCTCGGATTTTCCGGTACCTATCAATACCCGGGTTTGGCAGGGCAGGACCCGTTTTCCTCTCAAGATCCAGGAGGGCTGTGATTTCAGGTGCTCATACTGCATAGTCCCATCGCTTCGAGGCCCCTCGGCCAGTATTTCTTTTGATTCAATTAAGGAGAGGTTTCGAAAGGCTGTGGGGGCGGGGTTTAAGGAGATCGTGATTACCGGAACTCATATCGGGCAGTTCAGGCGACGTGATGTTTCCGGACTTTGCGAACTTTTGAGCAGACTCCTAACGGTCCGGGGGGAGTATCGTATCAGGCTAAGTTCGCTCGATCCGCGTGATCTGGAACCGAATATATTAAAAATGGTTGGAGAAGAGCGAAAAATATGTAATCATATACATGTAAGCGTTCAAAGCTTTTCGCCGGACGTGCTTAAATCGATGAATCGTCCTTATGCCGATCTGGAGAATATCGCCGCACGTCTCAAAGAGTTTCGTGACAGCTATATCGATGCCGGTATCGGGGGGGATTTTATCGTAGGCTTTCCCGGGGAGACCGACAGTCAGTTTATCGAAACTGTAGAGACGGTTAAAAAGATAGGTTTTTCTTACGGACATGTTTTCAGATACTCAAAGAGGCCGGGTACTCCCGCCGCTCAAATGAAAAATCAGACGGAAGAAACAGTAAAGAAGCAGCGAAGCGAGCGGTTACGAAACGAACTCACATGCCTTCAGAACCGATTCATCCGCAATATAAGGCATATCGGTCAGAAAATCATAGTTGAGCGGGAGAGCCCGGTTCAGGGGATAACCTCCAACTATATCAGAGTCGAGGCTTTGGGCATGCGGGCGCCGAAAAATTCATTAATAGAAGTCTTCTTAAGCTCAGGGAAGACAAACAGCGGTAGATGGGAAGCTCTGCCGTGTGGAGAAAAACATGGACATTCAAAGTAACGGTATGAGGTTTCGCAGAGTTGTCGAGAAGATAGAGTCGCTTCCTGCCCTCCCTTCCATTGCCGCCAGGCTTATAGAGGTTGTAAATTCTCCCGACAGCAGCGCCGAGGACGCGGCGGAGCTGATTCAGAACGATCCCGCGCTTACCAGCAAAATCATTCGCCTGGCAAACAGTGCATTCTACGGCATGCCCCGATCTATTTCGTCTGTATCAAGCGCGGTGGTGATATTGGGTTTTAACACCCTTCGCTCAGTGGCTCTGAGTGCGGCAATAATGAATATTTTTAAGTCGTGCGACGGCACATTCGACTACAAAAGATTTTGGCGTCATTCGGTGGTTTGCGGGATGAATGCCAAAAGTATAGCCGGGAAAAATATCAGGCTTATCATGGTGGATCCCGAGGGGGCGTTTTGCATGGGCATACTTCACGATATCGGCAAGTTGATTTTCGCTCAGTTTTTTTCCGATGAGTACGGTCTGGTGGGCAAGAAGGTCGGGGCTCAACAGCTAAGCACTTTGCAGGCGGAGCAGGAGGTGTTTGGGTTGACCCACACCCGAATCGGTGCGACTCTTGCCGATAAGTGGGCGTTGCCGGTGGAGGTAGAGAGTGTGCTGATACATCACCACAGCCCCGATCAGAGTCCCGCCGCCAGGGAGTTTGTGGCCCTGGTGAGTGTGGCGGATGATCTGTGCCACAGAATCGGCCTCGGGGTAGGTGAAAAAGAGAGGCTTGAACCCGTGAAAAAAGAAACCATGGAGCTTTTGGGAATAAAGCAGGATGATTATCCCCAGCTTATCGAAATGGCCAAACGTAACCTGGCTCATTCGGATGAATTTCTTTCGATAATCGGAGATAACGGGTGAAAGCTTCCGAAAAGCTGCTGAAATGTATCGAGGGCCTTCCGAGCGATTTTGGGGTATTAAACCATATCCGCGCGGTTGTTTGCGATAAGCACAGCACGACTGAGGAGGTGGTTAAGGCGGTGACGACCGATCCGGCGTTTTCGGCACGGGTTCTTAAACTGGCCAATTCGGCATACATAGGACTTCCAAACGCGGTTTCATCCCTGCGAAATGCGGTGGTTTTATTGGGCCGTAAACGCATAGAGGGGCTTGCGATGATAAACTGCGGGCTTAGTCTCGGGGCAGGGAAAACAAACGTAATGTCCTCGCGGGCATTCTGGCGCCACAGCCTGGCGGTGGGGATGCTAAGCGAATCAATTGCCCGTCACTGCCTGAGATATGAAGCTTTCGATGTGGATGAGCTTTTTGCTGCCGGTGTGTTGCACGATATAGGCATGCTTATCCTGGATAAATCGGCGCCGCGGCATCTGCAAGGGGTTGTGGATCACATCAAACACCGCCGGGCACCCTTTTTCCAATTGGAACCGGGCGATTACAACCATGTTACGATCGGCATGTTTGCCGCCGAGCAGTGGCATTTCCCCCAGGTACTGGTTCACACCACCGGGTACCATCATGCGCCCCTGGATGCCGGTGTTTATTGCCGGCAGGCCGCAGTGGTTCATCTCGCGGATTTGACTGCCGGGATGATCGGGTTGCAGACAATAGAAAATGACTGCCTACCCATGCCCGATCAGAGGGCGCTCGAGCTTGTACCGCTGCCGGCGGAGAGTCTACGGGTAATTGCGCAAAAAGTGTTTGAAGATCAGAAAAAGATGGAATCGCTGATTGATGCTCTTTTATAAGTGATTGTTGGGTTGTATTTTGTATGCTTAAGGAAAATGAATGCAGGCAATGTAATCGATGAAGGATCAATTATGAATATTTTATCGCGGCTCAAAGATGGGCTCAGTAAAACCCGCGCTCACATAACGGCAATGATAAGTGGAGAGGATGAGCTTGATGAATCCTTTTTCGAGACACTGGAGGATGCGCTAATATCGGCGGATGTCAGTATCGAATTGGCACTCTCTTTTTTGGATCGGCTGCAAGATGAAATAGAGGAGTTGGATATTACGACGACAAAAGAGGCGTATTCGGTTCTCAAAAAGTTACTTGCCGATCACCTTAAACAGGAACAGAAGCCGTTGGCGGCTCACGGCAAACCGTGGGTGATGCTTGTTGTGGGTGTAAATGGAGTCGGTAAAACCACTACCATAGGCAAGCTTGCTCAGGAGTACAAAAATGACGGTAAGAGTATCATGCTTGGTGCGGCCGATACATTCAGGGCAGGCGCGATAGAACAGCTCAAGATCTGGGCCGATCGGACCGGATCGGATTTCGTAAGCCAGCATGAGGGAGCCGATCCGGCCTCGGTTGCTTTCGATGCGATTCAGGCGGCTGAGGCGCGCGAGGTCGACATGCTGATTTTGGATACCGCCGGGAGGCTGCATTCAAAAACCAATCTGATGAATGAATTGGAGAAAATCGTGCGGGTCATAAGAAGGCGCAATGCCCAGGCTCCTCACGAGGTGTGGCTTGTTTTGGATGCCACGACAGGCCAAAACGCGATCCGTCAGGCGGAGGTCTTCAACAAAATGATCGGCGTGACAGGCCTGGTGATAACAAAGCTTGACGGTACCTCTAAGGGAGGTATCGCCTTCTCTTTGGCCGATAAACTAAACATTCCGATCAGAAAAATAGGTGTAGGCGAAGCAATCGAGGATCTTCAGGACTTCGATGCCCAGGCGTATGTGGAAGCCATGTTCGGCAATTTGCAGTTTTAGCCTGAAAAATTAATAGTGAGGATATAATACCCCCATTTGAATATCGCTTTTTCGGAGGGACTTAATGGAAAACCCGATCTGGTCCTATATTTTCGGGCCGCCGGCAAAGAACAAGGCCTTAATCGAGCTTCTCAAGGATCTACCCGTTTTCGAGGGCGTAACGACAAAAGAGCTTGTTCAGATCGAACGCGGCCTGCATCAACGTCGATATGTAAAAGATGAAACGGTTTTCGAGGAAGGAATTCCCGGAGCAGGCATGTATATTGTCGAGCAGGGGGAGATACTGATCCGAAAAAGCTCCGGGGAGGGGTTCATACAACTGGCCACTATAGGGCAGAGAAGTTTTTTCGGTGAAATGGCTCTTCTGGACGAAATCCCCCGCAGTGCCTCCGCGATAGCCGCACGGGAGACCACGCTTTTGGCTCTGCCTCAGCCCTACCTGGACGATTTGAAGGAACGAAACCCCAAACTTGCCCTCAAAATAGTAAATAATATCGCCAAATTGGTGTGTAAACGACTGCTAAAGGCAAACTGCAAACTGGAGGAGATGCAGTGTAAGCTAGCCTCCACCGCCGCTTCGCGTTCGAACGGAGAGTACATTCATGCCTCTGCATCGTAAAGACCTGTCTTATTTTTTGGTGAAATTCGGCTACTACGCATTCGTTTTGCTTGCCGCCGCGGCGGTTCTCTACTGTGTTTATCTTCTGTTTGTACCGCTCGCGGTATCGGTGCTTCTTACCTTCCTGCTCGATCCGATTGTGAAATACTTTGAAACCAGGGGCTGTCGCCGTTTGACGACTATTTTGGCGATGTGCTTTGTGGTAACAGTTTGCGCGGCGGCTGCGGCATATTTTATTGTACCCAGGCTGGTTATGGAAGCTCAGAATCTGGCCGCCGATATCCCAACCTATGAGGCTATGATGGGGGAGAGCCTTGTGAATCTAAGAAATGCCCTGAGCAGGAGGTTTCCCTCTCTGGAGATTCCCGATTTCCATGCCTCCGTTCGAAAACGTCTGGGTGAAATGGGGCGAATCGATATCGATATGATTCTTTCCCACATACTGAATATCTTTTCCATGTTGTCCGTTGTCATAATTGTACCTGTCATGACCTTCTTTTTTCTTATGGACGGCCATCAGATTCAAAAGACGGCTCTGCGGATGATTCCGAACAGATACTTTGAGATGTTTATCCTTCTTTTCCATCGAATCACGACCTCAATGAAATTCTTTATTCGCGGGCAGCTGATCGATGCTTTCGCGGTCGGAGTGATGACCGCCGTGGGCTTGTCGATAATAGGTGTACCTTACGCTTTTGTGATAGGAATAATAGCGGGGGTGGGAAATCTGATACCTTATCTTGGGCCGGTAATAGGATTCATACCCGCAGCTTTTGTGGTGATAACAGATCCTCAAGGATTTACGGTCTGGTCGTTTCTTCGCCTGGTAATCGTTTTCGGGGTCGTTCAGTTTATCGAAGGAACTTTTATCTATCCCATCGCGGTGGGAAAAAGTGTCAACCTTCACCCTATGATCGTGATAGTGGGAATCACGGTGGGCGGACAGCTTGGAGGTGTCGTCGGAATGCTGATCGCCGTACCGATTATAAGCATCGCGAAGGTTTCGCTGGAGGTGCTGTACTCAAATCTAAAGCGCTATCAGATCATTTAGCCCACAAGCCGCGCCCGTGCGTATCAACACTGCCCGAGAATGTCGCGATTTTGGTGCGTTGAGTTATAGTCATTCCAGCTCTTCTGTGTCTCGTAATTTCATTTTCACCTTCTGTTCTACATATCCGTTTATGTTTTCGATAGTGCGCTCTATACGGATGGCCTGCATGGCTGTCGAAGCCAGGAAAAACAGAATAAGTACCGATAAGACCGAAATAAAAAAAAGCGCCATGAATCGTTAAACCCTGCTTTCAAGACAACCGGAGGGGCTCATTTGAGGTCTTCGAACCAGCCCTCTTTTGAAGTTTTCGTAACCTGCTTTAGCGATCATCGCCGCGTTGTCAGTACAGTATTTGGGTGAAGGAAAGAATACTTTCTTGCCCAATCTGTTTTTCAGGGCCTCTCTAAGAGTATAGTTACAGGCTACCCCTCCTACGAGAGCAACCGTCTTGATACCGGTCTGTTTGACCGCCTTTTGGGTGTTGCGAACCAGAGCCTCGATCACTGCTTTTTGGAATGAATAACAGATCAGGGGACGGTCGGATTCTTGCAAATCTTCACCTTTTTGCTCCAGGTAATATTTGACGGCTGTTTTCAGTCCGCTGAAACTGAAAGAAAGTGGGGCTTTTTGTATGCGGGCGATTGGAAAGTCGATCAGATTTTCGCCGTCATGCAGGTTAGCTTCATGCTCGATAGCTCTGCCGGCCGGATAGGCAAAGCCAAGCATCTTCCCGATTTTGTCGAAAGCCTCACCCGCTGCATCATCGATAGTCTGTCCGAGTGAAACGTACGCCCCGTAATCATCAACCCGATAAAGCGCGGTATGACCTCCCGACACCACCAGTGCCAAAAAAGGGAATTCAATATCCGGATTCTCCAGGCAGACCGATGCGATATGACCTTCCAAGTGATTGACTCCGGTAATAGGGATATTGTATCCGGTATGAACTCCGAGCCCGAAGCTGATTCCTACCAAAAGAGCACCGGCCAGGCCGGGACGGTCGGTGACCGCGACCAAATCGATATCCTCGAAGCCTAAACCGGCTTGATCAAGGGCGTTGCGGCAGAGAAGGTCGATTTTTTGGACATGAGCCCGGGAGGCGATTTCGGGTACAACGCCGCCATATAAAGAGTGCTCTTCTTGTGAGTAGGTACAATCGGCGAGGATCTTGTTGTCGTCGAGAATCGCAATCGAGGTTTCATCGCAGGATGATTCGATACCGAGAGTTATCATATGTTTTGTCGCTCGTCTAAAAGTGGTGCAAACAGCGGATTCCGACTAAATATAGCAAAGAGTTCGCCCTCACAGTTGATAAAACTAAGTACTCCGTTTTTTTGGGCCACATGATCGGCAAGATTTTTAAGAGTTTGAAGCTCCTGAGGGTATAGAAAGAGAATGTTTCTGAAATCAAGTACAAGCCGGGGGCGTTCGGATGAAAAAATGTGGTTTAAGGCTTTCTGGGCGGCACCGTTGAAATCGGCGTCTTTTTCCGCTTCTGAGTATATCGAAACAAAAAGGGGACTCTGGTCGGTAAAAGGTTTTGAATCATCCTGATCCGGCATATCCGCAATAATATCAAGAACATCCTCCTCCTCAACCTCCTGAATGGGGAGTTGATTTTGCGCCTGTGCACTCTCATTCGGGAGATCGGTGTCCGCTTTCCTGTTTTGGTCTATGATACTGTTGTCGTCTATGATACTGTTGTCGTCTATGATACTGTTGTCGTCTATGATACTGTTGTCG
>CAZPHU010000083.1:9752-17008 GCA_964586285.1 uncultured Fibrobacterota bacterium
TCTATGATATTGTTGTCGTCTATGATATTGTTGTCGTCTATGATATTGTTGTCGTAACCTTGATAGTCGATCGGGTTTTCGATACCTAGTCGGTCAGTATCGGAGTGATATTTAGTTCTTACGTTTCGCACAATCTCTATCTCATCCGAGGAGTTGCCCGGATGGATAACCTGGTGGTCCAGATTCCCGGCTTCGTCCGCCATAACGGCTTCGGATTGTGGGGCTACAATTCTTTCCTTGCGTATGAGATCAAACTCTCTTCCCTTTTTCTCTATTTCGCTTTCCAAAGAAGAGGCCAGTGAGCGTATAGAGGAGAGATATATCCAATTCTGAATGCCCAGAACTATGGAAATCAGTACAATGCATGCAAGCACACCATACACGACATAGACGGGAATCATCTGTTTAACACTCCTTAAAAATGTAACTTGTTGCGAGGCTTACCGCGGCCTTGGGATGATCATGCGGCCCGACAGGACGTACCACAATGTATGGTAATGTACGGTTTTTCAAACAGATGGTATCAGAGCGCAGTCGGCACTCAATGCGTCGGAATTTTTACCCGAATCGGGTAAAAATGGTAAATTTATGGACACCCTGCCTCTTTACTGATTCTGTTTCAAGCTCGTCTGATGATTATTCTAACATATTGAATTTGTTAGGTAAAGTAAATAATCGAAAAAATGGCATATTCCTCGCGTATAACCCCCATTTGTATGAAGCATATTTTTACCGCTCTAATTGTGGAAGAATCCACGGAAGCCGGCAAGGCATTTAAGCGCACGCTTAATCGTCTGGGCTGCTTTGTCTGTGTTGTACCTCACGGCAGGGAGGGTATAGTTAAGTGCGAAATGTCTGCCTATGATATTGCCCTGGTTTCCCTGAGCATACGTGATATCGGGGCACGAACGGCGGTCCGATCCATAAAACAGATATGTCCGGGTACGAAGCTTTTTCTAATAACTAGCTGGTACGGAAGTCTTGATAACAGGGTTCTTTTCACCGACGGTATCGACGGGGTACTTCATAAACCGGCGCGTTTCACCGAAATCCGCCGGGCTCTATTCGATCACTTGGGATAAAAAGCATTGAATACGATCGCAGGGCTTGGGGTTAGGTGAATTTAAGCGTTGAGAATTGTTCGCAATCTTGTGTTCGAGTCAAAATCGGCGGCCTTGTAATCACTCCTGCCGATTTTATGACCATGAGAAACAGCCTCGATTCATGCCCCAACATACCAAAAACTCTCATCCTGGATCTCTCCAAGTGTACGCATATGGACAGCAGAGCCCTGGGAGCTATCTTATATCTTTATCGTAAGATCTCCGATATCGGGGGGACAATGCGGATTTGCGGCCTTAATGAGAACCTTTTTTCTCTGTTCTCGACAATAAAACTGAATCAAATCATAAATCTGGAAAAAAGCATCTTATAGTAGCGATGTTTTTACCTGTTTCCTGTTGATTTTCTATTTAAAGTTGCGTATATTTAGAACTAACGTGTATACCAACAATAGTGGGGATTTCCCGATGCGCTATAAAAACCTTTTCTTTAGTCTTTTTCTCGGCCTTTCACTGTCTTTGAGTGCCGCGGACAATCAGGATAAAGCTGTTACTAAAGAAATAAAAATCAAGCAGGATACCATCCGGATAACCACCACAGAATCAAGGCCGGCCATGAAAAAGGCGGTCAGGGTAGAAAACGAAAAAACCAACTGGACAAAAATCAAAGATCTTTTTATGTAAAAACAGGAAAAAATTCTGTGTAAATCATGCGAACCGCTGCAGTTCGCTTTTTTTTTCTTCAACCACCATTCTGCATCCAAAATCAGCTAAAACGGCATATTGTCCTCATTTTCTATCACCCCGCAAACTAACATAAATTTAGCACCTTCAACGGCGTATTGCATTTATACGAATATCCAAATGTCCATAATCGAGGCTGAAGAAAGCTTAGACGCGCTTTGGAAAAATTTCGGGACACCTTCACATGTACTATTTTTATCCGATAATAAAAGAAATTTACCCTGGTTTGTTTCAGGTTGGTTTACTCTGTGTTAAAAGGTAAGAAAATCGAAAATGTCAGAGGGTTGAGTGTTCAGCGGGTAATTAGAAATTCCGATGCGTTTCGGGCCGGCGTTAGAGCGGGGGACCGTGTGGTTTCTGTTAACGGTGAAACGCCTGCGGATGAGCTGGATTTTTCATTTCTTACGGCTGAAGAAATCCTGACACTGGGTATTGTCCGCAAAGGCACGCTCAAACATATCGAGCTACGCAGAGAATCGGGCAGTCTGCTGGGAATCGAACTGGTTCAGCTTCCGGTTCAGAGTTGTAAAAACAGGTGCATATTCTGTTTTATCGACCAACTTCCGGACGGTATGCGCAAGAGGCTTTATATAAAGGACGAAGATTACCGTCACTCCTTTCTCAACGGAAGTTACATCACTCTCACATCCCTTAGTGACCGTCAGCTTGAGCGAATCGCCGAAAGAGGTATCTCACCACTATACATATCGGTGCATGCCACCGATCCCGACGTCCGCCGGCGCATGCTTCGAAACCGTCATGCCGGAAAAATTTTGGAGCAGCTTAAATTCCTGGTTGAGTGTGATATCGCCATTCATTCCCAGATTGTTGTGTGTCCGGGGTATAATGATGGCGAAGTCCTGCAAAAAACGTTGGAGGATCTGCTTTGCATGGATGAGAGAATGGAGTCGGTAGCGGTAGTTCCGGTAGGGCTGACCCGTTTCAGGAAAGCGGCGCTTGAGCCGGTAAGCGCCAGGGCGGCCAAACAGATTCTCACCCAAATTCGGCCGCTAAGCGATCGTGATTGGAAAAAGTATCGTTTCAGGCGCCTGTTTGCGTCGGATGAGTTTTACGTGAAGGCCGGAATCGATATACCGCAATCAAATCATTATGAAGGCTACCCTCAGATAGAAAACGGGGTAGGCCTTATCCGTTGTCTTATAAACGAGTGGGAAAAACTTCAACCTTGTCTGCCAAACGCCTCGAGTCGAGAAACTTCCGGCAGAGAGCAAAAATCGCTTATTCTGACCTCTGTAAGTGCGGCTCCTTATGTCCGGCGGATAGTTGAAGATATCCAGCGGGTATTACCCGAGTTGAGTTTTTGGGTGCATCCGGTGAAAAACAGTTTCTTCGGTGAATCGGTAACCGTAGCGGGGTTATTAACGGCAAGAGACATGATATCCCAAATAAAAAAGCATAAGTCGGGATATGATCGAATCTTTATCCCCTCGGCCTCTCTTAACTATCGTGGATACACCCTGGACGGCTACTCCGTGGACAGAATAAAAAAAATTGTTGGAAAACCGGTTATCGCACCGTCAAGCCTGGCCCAAATGATCGGGGAATGTGGTATCGAGGATATAGATCAACATGGATGAAAATAAAAATTTTGTACGTCTAAACAAATATCTTGCACAATGCGGATGTGGATCCAGGCGTTCGTGCGATCAGTTTATTTTAAAGGGTAAGGTTTGGGTAAATGGAGATAAAGTCACCCAGCTGGGAACCAAAATCGACCCCGATAAAGACACCGTGACTCTGTCGGGCAGACCCGTTGGTTTACCCGATGCGTTGGAGTATGTAATGTATCATAAATCCAGGGGAAGTGTTGTGACCGCCCACGATCCCCAGGGGCGTGAGACTATTTACTCTTCCATGAGAAAGGCCGGATACAACTACGATCATCTTCGCTACGTAGGAAGACTCGATCGCAACTCCGAAGGATTGCTGCTTCTTACCAACGACGGTTCATTGATTCATGCCCTTACCCATCCCCGCTTTCATGTAAAAAAAGTTTATCGGGTTAGGATAAACAAGCCGCTGGAGGAGAGTCACAGCACACGAATGATTGAAAACGGGGTAAGTTCCCAGGGGCAAATCCTTCGTGCCGGGGCTGTCAGGGCGATCTGTCGAGCCGAGCTGCCAAATCAGTTCTGGTATGAGGTCGATTTATACGAGGGAAAAAACAGGCAGATAAGGCGTATGTTCGAGACTCTGGACTACACGGTGCTTCGCCTGAAAAGAATTCAATTCGGAGTAATAAAATTACGTGACCTACCTCGTGGACACCTGAGGGATCTATCCCAACGAGAGGTAAAAGGTCTGCTTAATCTGGGATATTGATCGAAAGGTGGGTTTGGGATGAAGGAGACCATTGTCACGGAATCCGGTGAAGCCGAGGGGTACGTGGTAGAGATGCATACGGTTAATATCGTGTTTGCCAAAACGCGATCTTGCCTGCTTGCGTGCGGTGCCTTCAATGTAGCGGCTTTGGATTTATTCAAGTGCGGTGCCGCAAGGGTAAAAGGTACCGGTAACAGCGGTATCGCTTCAGTCGATGATCTTCTGGACGGTGAAGTGGTCGAAGTAAACGGCACCGCAAAAAAGCTCTCTGTGCAAACAGGAATAAGCGGCAGGGAAGCATTGAAGAGGTTTTTGGAAGCCGAGAAATAAAAATGGAGTCGGGGGACTAAAGTCAGGTCTTTGGTTAAACGCCCCTTTTCATCTCATCTTTTTAATCACTCCTTCTATCGAGCGATCTTTTTGATTCATAGAAATTGGGCCAGAAGAGCAACCACGGCATTTTCCACACGAAGAGGTCGGGGGCCCAAGCTGATTTCTTTGAAACCGATGCTTTTAAGAAGATCTATCTCATAGTGTATGAACCCACCCTCCGGCCCTACGGCGAGCGTGACAGGGGTTTCAGCGTTTCGAAACTCTGATTTTTGGTTGTTCGGTTGAGCTACAAAGGCATCGGTCCCCGCCGCTATTGTGGGTAGTTCATCCTGAACAAACGGTTTAAACAGCGGGCGTTTGTAAAGATTGGGCATGATGGTGTCGCGCGCCTGTTCAAGACCAATAAGAAATTGATTCTTGATGTTTTGATCCTCAAGCAAAGGGGATTGCCAGTAGCTTTTATCCGAGCGCCAAGTTCCCATCAGATATATGTCTTTAACCCCTAATGAAGCACTGGCCTGCAAAACTTTCTTCAGGGTTTTGGGTCGTGTAACGGCGCAAAGAAGTGTGACCGCAACAGGGGGCGGGGGATCCGAGAGAAGATCAACCTGTAGTTGAACACTGTTGGAGTCTATGCTCTTAACCAATCCCTGCCCGATCTTCCCGTTAATAACACCGACCTTGATCAGGTCGCCTGTTTTTGACTTAAGAACCGACTTTATGTGGCGAAAACGGTTATCTTCCAGACTCACCAAGCCGGTGTCGATAAAATCATTTGGGAAAAGAATTATCAGATTCATATGGTTCTAAATTTATCATGGAAGAGAATATTCTTCCTACCCTTTTACTAATTTGGAATTTAGCCGGACGTGGTATTAACCAGGCCTAATCAATTACATAAGAGAGTTGGTGATTTGGGTGAAAAGAAGCAAAATATAACACGGGTCTTGTTGCCGACTACTTGAGGCTTAAGATTGCCGGGCACTTGGCACATCAGTTGCACTTATACAAATAGTGAGGACATAAAGAAAAGGAGGCCCTGTCATGAGGAAAAAGAACCTTATATACGATAGAAAAACCGTCAGTTTGGAGGAGATTCTCAGGCATGAATACATTCCTTTCTTACACGGTAGGCCAACGCGCGAACACGCGATCGGGTCGGATGATGTCATTAATTTACTTATCGCACTCAATACCGCCGAAACCCTTCTTGAATTTATCGAGCAGGTTTAGGATGAGCGCGAATTTCCCTGAAGCTTCGTGCTCCGTAACAAAATTTATCCGCCTCGATCCCCTGTGTAAGGAAAGAAAAGCGCCTCTGAATGAAAGCAGACCCGGTTTTTTTACAAAACGAAAAGGCGCTTTTACGAAAAAGCGCCTTTCGTATTTCAGGGGGGCTTACGCGGGATTATACCCCAATCATTTCCTTTCTTCGTCAACTATCTCATAATCCGCATCCACAGTTTCGGAGTCTTGCTCCTGTTGTTGTTGCTGTGAATGTCGGGCCGAATGGTCGCCTTCACCGCCGGTCTCTTGAGATTGCGTGCTTTCTTTTTTATACATGTGTTGAGCCATCGCATGTGAGGCTTTAGTCAAAGTGTCCATTGCCGACTTTATTTGAGCGGTATCTCCGTTTTTAATTTGCCCCTTAAGATTATCTATTGCCGACTGCACCTGAGTTCTCTGTTGAGCCGGTATCGAATCGGCCGCATCACTCAAGGTCTTTTCAGCCTGGTATACCATATGGTCGGCCTGGTTTCTAACCTCCACCTTCTCACGCTCCCGTCTGTCGCTTTCGGCTTCGGCTTGCGCTTCCTTGACCATCTTCTGGATCTGCTCTTCGGACAGGCCGCTCGAACTCTCGATTCTTATCTCCTGTTCTTTACCGCTTGCCTTATCCTTGGCGCTTACGGTCAAGATCCCGTTGGCATCCAGATCGAATGTTACTTCGATTTGAGGTACCCCTCTGGGAGCCGGTGGAATACCCACCAGATCAAACTTGCCGAGCAAACGGTTGCCGGCCGCCATCTCACGCTCTCCCTGATAGACCATTATTGAAACCGCCGTCTGATTGTCTTCGGCAGTAGAAAATATCTGGCTCTTCTTGGCGGGGATCGTAGTGTTTCGCTCAATCAGCTTTGTCATCACTCCACCTAATGTTTCGATACCAAGCGATAGAGGTGTAACATCCAGAAGAAGTACATCTTTGACCGACTGGTCGCCCGAGAGAACGGCTCCCTGAATCGCCGCGCCGATAGCCACCACCTCATCGGGATTGACTCCCTTATGAGGAGCTTTTCCAAACAGCTTCTCCACCCTTTGCTGAACAGCCGGAATTCGAGTGGAGCCGCCCACCAGTATCACCTCATCAATATCGCCTGGATTCAAACGGGCATCCGAAAGAGCTTTTTTCACCGGATCAATGGTTCGCTCAATCAAATGATCGACCAGAGATTCGAATCTGGATCGAGTTATGGTCATATCCAGGTGCCTGGGGCCGGATGCGTCGGCGGTTATGAATGGAAGATTTATGTTTGACTCAAGGGCGGCCGAAAGTTCGCATTTAGTTTTCTCGGCTGCCTCCTTGAGGCGCTGGAGTGCCGTACGGTCCTTGCGAAGATCGATACCGTTTTCCTTCTTGAATTCATCCGCGATATAATCAATCAGAACCTGATCGAAATCATCTCCGCCAAGGTGAGTATCGCCGTTTGTTGATTTTACCTCGAAAACTCCCTCGCCAATCTCAAGAATCGAAATATCAAACGTTCCGCCGCC
>CAZPHU010000084.1:0-5816 GCA_964586285.1 uncultured Fibrobacterota bacterium
CGACTTAATGTGGAATTATCAACCTTAGTTATACCGAAAAGCTCATGGGCACGATTTGGTACTCCATTGCCCTTTGCCCGCGATTTGGTGCTGTATGGGCCCATTTTGGGGGTGAAAATTAGCTGTTAACATAAATGCATTTTTTATGCACCGATGGGCTTTACAATCAATATCTCAGGCTCTTAACAGACACAATTTTTTAGACGACATTTGTATTTTGAACAAACAATGATATATGTTTTTCTTTGTCCGATTGCCCGGGCAATGATTTGTTTCGGGATAAAAATCGACTTAACAATTTACACAGTATTTACAATTCATTGTTTATTTGTCTGACCCCTTTCAAACAATTAACATGCAGTGTGTGCCTTATGATGTCTAAACTCCCCTCTTTTAGAGTTGTTGTTTCAGCCGTGCTTTTAAGCTCTTCCCTGCTGCTTGCAGGAGTTGGAGTCGATGTAACCGGAGAATTAAGAACCGGTGAAGAGTCCGGTATTTCCGATTTTTTCCTTTCCGGCAGTTTACACGGACAAGTGCCGATTAAGAATGCGATCTTGTCGGGGTATTGTACATTCGGAGGACGGTTGCACTCTCGCGACCGCTATATTCGCTCTCCCATGCTGCTTTCGGTGCAAGAAAGAAGAACATTTCTGACATTCGGTCTGGACGGCACCTATATGGCGACTGCGGTAGCCGGCATATATGCCACAACCGGCATTGGATACAGCTGGGCATGGTTTAAAGGGCTTACGGCAAAAGCACAAAGCGGATGGTTCCCTCAGTTCGGCGCCGGTTTTCATTTTACCTATCCCGACTCGGGGCATAAACTCGCTCTGAGATTAGGTTACTTGTATAAGGATCTTCAGCTGGATTCAGGTCACGGTATCGCAATAACAATCTTTTTAACATCACTGTAGTTAACATATGAAAAAGTTTACACCAAAATTACTGCTCGCATTCTGCCTGATTGTTTTGTATCATGGCGGCTGTTCAAATTACAATGAAGAAGAGGGTTGTCATTATGCACCAAGCGATTTTACGTGCAATTACAGACCCGATTACGGTACCGTCACCATCAAAGTCAGTACGCCCCCGGACAATTCACCCGTTCCGATATGGGTATACAGGGGAAATGTCGATGATGGGGAGTTGATTTTTCAGGATTACGTAACTGAGTTTCCCTATAAGCTTTACGATGTGCAAAACGGAAAGATCTCCGTTAAGGCCGGTTATATCGTCAGTTTTAAAGGTGAACCGAAGGAGTCTGGAAGAAGAATCGACGGAGGGGAGCTTAAACCCGAGACCAAAGAGTACTGTGAGGGAACATGCTACAGAGAGGGTGAACTCACTCTCGATGTACATTGGCCAAACGATGAGCTGACTAAACTTTTAAGCGGCGACGAGTTCGATGAGCCACTCTGTGAAAATGCCCCAAGCGATTATACCTGCAACTACAGACCCGACTACGGTACAGTCACAATATACGGCAGCACGCCCCCGGACAATTCTCCCGTTCCGATATGGTTGTACAGGGGAAATGTCGATGATGGTGAATTGATTTTACAGGAATATGTAACAGAATTTCCCTTTAAGCTTTACGATGTGCAAAATGGAAAAATTTCCATTAAGGCAGGGTATGTCGTCAGCGATGATAATGGTGGGGAGGTGTCTGCAAGGGAGGTCGACAATGGGGAGCTTGAGCCGACGAGCAAAGAATTCTGTGAAGGGATATGTTACAGGGAAGGTGAGCTCACTCTCGATATACAATGGAAGAGCGATAATCCTACTGAACTGTTAAGTGGCGACGAATTCGAGGATCAGCCTCCCTGTCATTATGAATCAAGTGGCTATACCTGCGACAGCAGCCCCGGTTACGGTACTGTCACAATATACGGCAGCACGCCCCCGGACAGTACTCCCGTTCCGGTAAGAGTGTACAAGGGAAATGTCCATGATGGGGAGTTGATTTTTCAGGATTACGTAACTGAGTTTCCCTATAAGCTTTACGATGTGGAAAACGGAAAGATTACCGTTTCGGCCGGTTATATCATCAGCTATAATGAAGGTGCACCGGAGCCTGCATTTAGAATCGAAGATGGGGAGCTTGCACCGTTGAGCAAAGAGTTCTGTGAAGGGATATGTTACAAGCAAGGGGAACTCACTCTCGATGTACATTGGCCAAACGATGAGATTAGTGAACTGTTAAGCGGCGACGAGTTCGATGAGCCTCCCGTGCCGTCTTGCGAAAATGCCCCTTCACATTACGACTGCGGCGGTCAAATACCAGACAGCGGTACGCTTACAATCATTATCAGCATGCCCCCGGACAGCGCCGTTCCGGTTTGGATTTTTGCCGGTGATATCGAAAACGGAAACATCATTCGGGAGTTTATAGCCGATAAGGAGCAGTACGAGATTACGCTTCCAAACGGACCGTACTCTGCCAAAGCAAGCTATAAGGTGCAGTGGAACGAGACAATCTCTACCGCTAACGAAATAAAAGAAGCCGAGATTTGGGACGTGGAAGGAACCTTTTGCGAAGGCACATGTTTCCGACGAGGTACCGCTACTCTTGATCTGCAAACTCTGACCGGAGAAGATATGGAGCTGATAAGCGGGGCGGCGGATCTAATGGATCAATAACGGGCGGTAGTCGGAGCCGCTCTTTTCTGTTCTGTCATCTGTCTCCGATTTTGGTTTCCTGTATTTCATATAAGTCTTTGATCCTTTTTCCGGCCGTACTTATTGGATAGTGAGCTGTGGCCGTTGGATCGCGGGTAGTGTTTGGACATGACCTCGATCAGGTAACTTCTTATGGCTGCGTTTCGTCCGATTCTTATTACCGCTGTAGTTCTTTCCCTGGTTCTGCAGACTTCTGTTTTTGCCGGGGTTGGCCTTGGGGTGATGTGCGAGGCCAGAACGGACGGCGATTTCTTTCTCTGCGGCAATGCCTTTCTGTCACACCGATACAAATTCGGTACCGGCTCTATTTTCTTTACATTCGGTGCCCGTCCTTACGGACGTAAGAGATTTTTCGAAATCAGTCCAATCGAATACGATCAGCTCAAGGAAAAAAGGCAGCTCTTTCTTCTCGGCCTTGACAACTCCTTTCAGATAACCTCAGTGGTGGGTTTATACGGCAAAGCCGGTTTCGGATACAGCGGCGGCTCCTATCATGGAACCTCCAGAAACGCACCCGAAGGATGGTTACCGGTCTTCGGAGGCGGTCTGAATTTCTCCTCCAGATCAACCGAAGATCCTCAACACGTGTGGGCATCAGTCAGGCTTGGCTATGAGTATAAAGAAATTTTCATGGATTCGCCCCACGGGATTATTTTCTCTCTGGGCCTGAATCTGTTCTGATTAAACTCCTCTGTTTGAAATACAAACAAAGGTAGATGAAGAAAACAAAACTCTATGTTTGAGGCAACCGCGTCTAACGTTAAGGCGGGTAAGTGATATGAAAGCTTTCATAAAGGTTATTTTATTGTCGGCCGTCTTGGTTGTTTGTCTAAACAGCGTATGTCCAAAATATGATGAGGAGGAGGATTGCTATCATGCTCCCCTGGGCTGCAAGACCTACGCTCCGACAGTGGGAACCATGACCATAAAGGTCAGCAAAACGCTTGACGACTCTCCGGTTCGCGTATGGCTTTACGCGGGATATATCGAGGACAGCACGCTTGTGGATACATTTCTGATATCGGGCACCGATTACACCATCCCACGATCAAACGGTGTATATTCAGCCAGAGCAAGATACCTTACAAAAATAGGCGGAGAGAATAAATTCTTCAATGCTGTCGACGGCGGATCATTGCAGGAGGAAAGTGAGGAGTACTGCGAAGGGACCTGCTACGAGAGCGGAAGCATAACTCTGGACCTGAAACTTGCAAGAGAGCTGGAACCAATCAGCGGCGGATGAAGAATACATCGGTGATGGTAACAACAGAATACGGTTAATATGCCTCGTTTGAACGATCGCGACCATTTCCCCGACTTTCTTGGTAGCTGGTTACAAAAGCACTTTCCTGTCGATAGTGAAATGATTGATCGCTTTTGTTAACAGCTTACCTGATTTCAGGCCCTTAGTATACCGGCATTGCCGGATGTAGCTATCAGTCCATCCCAAAATCCAAGGAGCATATTATGAATAAGTCAGTTGGGAAAAAGATTTGCTGTGTGATTCTAATTACTTATGCCCATGTTGTATCCGCCCCAATCAGACCTGTCTCTCCGCGTGATATTGAAGGAACCGTATTGTCGGTTGAAGATCGGGAGTTATGCAGCAACCTGGGGAGGGCTGAAGGGATCTGTGAGAGTCGTCCCGGATATGAAGTCGTAATCCTTGATGCAGCCGTTGCATGGTCTGATACCGGCGACTTTTACGGCGACAGCAGCGATGTAGGAAATTTTGACACCCTACGGTTGTATCTTCGATCTGAAAATGATCCCAAAGAATATGAAGGTGAACGAATCACTATTTACGGTTACGACTTATTAGGGGATGAGTATTCGCTATATCCCGACTTTGATTCCCTAAAAGTATCCAGTCAAAACTCTACTTATAAAGACATGCGAAAGCCTGTTTCAAAAACCTATCACATAAATCGGATAAAAGGCCGCGACTACTTCACTCTAAACGGTCGATCAGCAACCAAAATCAGATCTAAAGGCGTGTATATCCTGCGTCGCACTGCCGTTGTTGACAATCCCGACAGGTGTATCTTTCTGGAGAAAAGATCTGAGCGATAGACGCTTTTAACGACTGGTGGAATCAAAGATTTATGATTAGAGAATCAGGAAACAAAAATGTTGTGGAGAGATACTGAGACATAAAGAAAGTTTCTGTCGGAAATGGATTTAGACAGTCCCGATTAAGCCTTTTCAGAAAGCCCGGATCGAATGCTCGATATCCGGGCTTTTTCTCTGTTTAACAAAAACCTTGTTTTTTAAGTGGCCTGATGAATATATTTTATAAGACGGCTGGATACAGATATCCATTCCGTCGCATGATTGTAGAAGCCTTCTCGGGCTTTCACGATCACTCAAAAAACCCGGAATTCCGAAAGTTCCATTAAAGTTTGTAGGAATTTTTGAGTAGAACACTTTCGGAACCATTCACTCGACTGCTGAAGGATTTCTTCCTTGGATTCATGGATAAGGGCCGTAATGTCGGATTCGCGAATCGCGGATAGACGACTTACAAAGGATAGAACAACAGATTTTATCGGTAGAGAAAGAAAACTCTCTCTTTCCCATGACATTCCAAATCTATACTTGTGTCGTAACGAACCGGTCTCTTTGGCCGGATCAGCCGTGAGTGATAATCGCATGATATTTTCTCGGATCATTTCACCGCCATGCGGGTAATCTACATGGTTTGTGAGTGCTGTTTGTGGATTTGACTTTTTTGTTTATTCAGGTATGATTGTAATAATGGCCGGAATATTTTTGCTTTTTGGCTGATTACATTCCGCTGCGAATATACCAACCGAAAGAAACTGAATGCGTCACCTTCTTATCGGTAAAACACTTTTCATTAACCATAAAGGAGTAATGCTTATGCGACTGCTGCGAGTATGCATGCTTTCCCTGCTTGCATCAACATTATCGTTTGCCGACGTTGTCGTGGATGATTTGGAGGAAGGTATACAAAGTAATCCGTATGGAGTTTGGTATGCCTATTGCGACAGCATCCAGGGCGGTGACTCAAGAATTTTGAGCCACTTTTCAGAGAGTACCGGTTTATTAAACCAGGCATACACTCCCGGATATGCATCAGACTCCTGCGTGCTTCTGGATTTCTATTTAGG
>CAZPHU010000084.1:5916-16696 GCA_964586285.1 uncultured Fibrobacterota bacterium
ATCGACAATTTCGAGATAATCGGAGAAACCTCGGTCTTTAATTCTCCCCCGGAAGCTCCGGCTCTAATTTATCCTCAAGACGGTGAAGAGTCCGTTTCCATAAACCCCTTACTTTCATGGACTCGGCCGTTTAACAGCAACGGCTTCAACTATCAGGTCTCTCTAAACAGCGATTTCAGCTCACCGCTAATCGATTTAACCCGGTACACAAAGTCGTTCGATTCTCTGCTGAATCTGACACCAGGCACAGTCTATCACTGGCGGGTGCAGGCCGTTAACGACAATGATCAAAGCGACTGGACATCGGGGTCTTTCAGGACAGTCTCAGCTCCGGACGTTGTAACGCTCCTGTCTCCAACAGATGAAACGATAATAAATACAGTCAATCCAGTCCTGAGCTGGGAGGCGGTGCAAGAGGCCGAGAATTACCGGCTGCATTTGTCGGATAACGCGGAATTCACCACCTTCGACAGTGTGGAGATCACCGAGACCTCCTTCACGATAACAGAAGAACTCGATAACAATACAACCTACTACTGGCGTGTTCTTGCGAGTAACAGTGTAGGCGACGGCGAGCTTTCGGAAGTGTTTAGCTTTTCCACCCCGGCCCTGCCGTCCACTCCCCAACTTCTCTCACCCGAGGACCAAGCAACTGATCTTGAGCTGCCGATCGAACTGTCGTGGACGGCGCAAGATGCCGATGAGTATATGGTCGAGATCCTCATCAACCAATCTACGGGCGATACTATACGCACCTCGGAAACATCATATTCCGTTGAGAATCTCGCCTCCAACACAGGGTACACCTGGCGCGTACGTGGAATAAACGAGAATGGAACCGGAGCTTGGTCCGCTCAAAGAAGTTTTTATACCGTTGGGATTCCCCCCGCTCCGCCGGAACTTAGTTCACCTCTAAATGGGGCATCGATTGAATCAGAATGGCTGGTAGAACTGTCATGGAATTACTCTGACAGAGCAACAATGTATAAAGTGCAGTTAGCAACTGATTCAGTGTTCAATGACATCTATAATGAGCGCGAAACAAGCTGGAATGGTCTTACTTCATTTATTCCACTAAACTGCAATAAATTCTACTGGAGAGTACAGGCTTACAACGATGAGGGATATAGTGAGTGGTCGGAAATTAGAATGTTCTATACCCCATCAGATCTCCAGGCTCCTGAATTGATCAGCCCGGATTTCGATACTATTCTTTCGGAACCCACTGTGGATCTGCAATGGTCAACCGTTTCGGATGCCGAATCCTATCATATAATGGTGGAAGAGGAAAACAATGAAACAGGCGAAAGAATTACTTATGTTGACGAGGATGTTACCGGCACGAGTCACTCCCTTGATGGATTAGAGCATGACCGTACATACCACTGGAAAGTTCGTGCGGAAAACATTACTGGGCAGAGTAATTTTTCCGATGAATGGAGATTTGTTGTCCAGATCCCCTCCTTAGCGCCACAGCTTGTCTCCCCGGAAGACGGCCTAACAATCTCACCTTTCGACATCACCCTGGATTGGGAGTCATCACCATTGGCGCTAAGCTACCGCGTCAACGTATTCGACTCGGAAGACAATCTCATTGTAAACGACAGTAACCTGACCGAAACCGAATACACACTGGATCTGGATCAATCCCAAACCTTCACATGGTGGGTTTCGGCAACCGACGACCAGGGACAGGCCGACACCAGCGAATCATGGTCGTTTACCACCGGCACTCTGCCGTCAGAGCCGCTTTTGGCTTCTCCGGAAAACAACTTAACCGTGGATACTCTGAAACCCACCTTTGAGTGGGAGATTGCCGATGAAGCTGCCGGCTATGTTTTCGAATTGTCGGATGGGCCAAACTTCGAGACCAAAGTCGAATCTCTTAGCCTGGATGTGAACACCTATACTCTCACCGACGAACTGGACAACGGATCGACATACTACTGGCGGGTGCGAGGGGTAAACACTTTCGGTCCGGGCCAGGTATCCCAACCGTACAGTTTCACAATCCAGCTCCTGCCGCCGGGAATTCCGACTTTGACATATCCGGCGGATGGTGAGGAGGATATACCACTCACCGACACACTCAGATGGCAGGATGTCGAGGCTGCGGATACTTATGAGGTGCAGGTTGCGCTCGATGACGATTTCACCGATCCTTTGTACCAGGAAACCCCAACACGTCCGCTGTTCGTGCTTTCCGGATTGGATGAAAGTACGCAGCATTTCTGGCGTGTCAGAGCAAGCAACGTAAACGGCAGCGGAGAATGGTCGGATACGCTTAGTTTTAGTACCGGCAGTCTGCCCAAATCGCCCGGACTGGTATCTCCTGTGGCTGGAAATCCAGTTGATACTGTTTCACCGACTTTTACATGGAAAAAAGTTTCGGATGCGCTCGAGTATGACTTTATTGTGTCAAAGAGTTTTGATTTCTCGCGCGATCCTATAGAAAGAGGTTCGATATCGGACACCACTTTCCGGCTTCCAAACCTCACCAACAACCAAAAGTATTACTGGAAAGTAAGATCGGTGAATAATATAGGCATAGGAAATTACAGTGATGTCGACAGTTTCGTCGTTAACGCTCTTCCTCCTGTTCCCAATCTAATTTCCCCGGATGATCAGGAAACCGATATGCCTCTGCGAGTCACCCTCGACTGGCAACGATCAAGCTCATCCGATGATTATACTCTGCAGGTTTTCATGGATGAAGATTTCCTGGCCGATACGGTTCTGGATACCACTGTCAGTGCATCGGAGTTCGAAACAATCGCTCTGACTGCCAACACCACCTATTTCTGGAGGGTAAGAGGCAACAACAATCACGGGTCGAATGAATGGTCGCAAATACGGTCTTTCACAACCGCCCCTCTTCCATCCTCGGCTCCTCAACTCGTCTTACCTGAAAACGGTACTCTTATCGGTACACTGTCGCCTACTCTAAGCTGGGAAGAGGTAACAAACGCAGCTTCCTACATTGTGAAGCTGGCCAGGGATTCGTCGTTTACCGACGGAAGCGAGGATACGGTAACAGCCCTCATTTTCGAAACTCCCGAACTGGACCGTTACACGACCTACTACTGGCAGATTACAGCGCTGAGTAACGCGGGGGCCGGCGAGCCGTCCAACATCCGGAGTTTCTCCGTCCCTAACACCGTAGATGCGCCGGTGCTGGTACTGCCCGAGGATGAGAGCACGGTTCCGATATCAATCGATCTTAGCTGGGAGGAGGTAAACGGAGCTACCTCTTATTGTGTCGAGCTTGCCACAAACACCGGCTTTTCCAACAAAATCGTCGATACGGCGGATCTTACCTCCCTTAGCCTGGCGCTGTCGGATCTTGATTACAACACGACCTACTACTGGAGAGTCAGGGCGGTGAATTCCTTGGGAGCAGGCAGCTGGACCGGACGTTCGTTTGTGACCCAAATCGCACCGGCATCAATACCCGAGCTTACCTCACCGTCAAGCGGCTCCGAAACCGCCGCGTTTGCGCAGACGTTAAACTGGGGCGAAGTCTCTACGGCTCAATCTTATACCGTACAGGTGTGTACTACATCGTCTTTCGAAAATAACCTTATCGATACGACGCTATCGGCGACTTCTCTCGACCTTGCCGATCTGTCAAACAACACGACCTATTACTGGAGAGTTTCGGCGGAGAATGAAACCGGTGCAAGCGCCTTTTCGCAGCCGTGGAGTTTTACCGTTGCGGTTCTTCCGGCCGGCCCTGTTCTGGTCGGCCCGGCTGATGAGGCTCAGGATTTGTCTCGACCGGTGGTTCTAAGCTGGAAGAGTGCCGCTCATGCCGTATCGTACAAGGTACAGATTGCAACCGATGCGGATTTTGACCAATTAGCCGTTGATTCCGCACAAGTAAACGACACTGCATTTTCTTTTTCGGGCGGAGATTACAATACCACCTATTTCTGGCGTATAGAGGCAACCAATGCCGCAGGCGGCGCCTGGTCCTCTGCGCGTCAATTCAAGACCCGAATTGCCCCGCCCGAAACCGTGACACTGTCCTCCCCTTCCGATTCAACTCAAAATGTGGCTGTGGACTGCACTCTCAAATGGAAAGCAAGTGCACGTGCTCAAATGTATACTCTTCAGATCTCCAAAGACAAAAACTTCGAGGAATCGGTAGTCGAAAAGGACTCCCTGTCCGACACATCTTTTCAGATGTCGGAGCTGGAAAACAACACCACATACTTTTGGCGAGTAAGAGCCTTCAACACCACCGGAAAGGGCGGCTGGGCGACGATACGAAACTTCACCACTATCGTTGCGCTTCCCCAATCCCCGGTTGTAGTCGGTGATGATGTGGATACTTTAGTAACCGAAGAGGCAACCTGCCTGTGGAACGATATGGAGCTGGTCACCAGGTATGCATTTGTTCTGTTTGGAGACTCTGCGCTAAGTGATACGATATTGTACAACGATACCCTGACGGATACCTCCATTACGTTAGACGGCCTTACCAACAACAAAACCTACTGGTGGAAGGTAAAGGGGTATAACGCAGCCGGCTGGGGCGATGAAAGCCGGGCATACCAGATCGTAGTCAAACGTCCGGAGGTACCGGTACTCCCCAAAGCTTTTGCTCTTAGGTTTACGGGTGCATCTATACGGCGCAACTCTGTCTCCTTTGACCTTCCGAACCGCTCTAATGTAGAGATGGTGATCTACGATCTCAGGGGAAGAATAATACAAACTTGTGTATCCGGGTTATATGATCCGGGCTCATATAGGATAAGTATTGGCAATCGCGCTGCCGGTAAATATTTTCTTTCGTTCAGAGCCGGTAAATACCAACGGTTGATACCGTTTACCAGCTATTGATTCCCCTCTAAAGTCTCTAATCATAATGGTAGACGCCAAAAGGCAGGCCTCCGGTCTGCCTTTTCTATTTTTGCTCGCCCCCTGCGCTAATGTATAAACAATATCCGTTTGAATTCTGCTCATGAGAAAGAACCAATAATTATATTTTCAACTCACGATGCTGTCATAAAAGAGGAACACAAATGAAATCTTCCCCTCTGTTTTTCATCTTTCTGCTCTATGCTTTTTTGGTTTGCGCCAAAACGTCCAATCGTCTGAATATCGCCGTAAATGACCTTCAGGGCAAGGCTGTTGAGCAATCGGCCGCTGAAATCATTTCCGACCGCCTTCGCTCACGACTCATTTCCACCGGAGTATTTCGGGTGATGGAGCGCAACGAAATGCATACGGTTCTAAAAGAGCAGGGGTTTCAGAGAACTGGCGCCTGCGAATCATCCTGCCTGGTAGAGGTCGGACAGCTTCTGGGAGTCGAGCGCATGATCGCGGGAAGTATCGGGAAGCTTGAATCGCTTTATACCATTTCTCTTCGCATGATAGATGTGGCTACCGGGCAAATCCTGTTTTCCGTAGATGAAGACTATGAGGGTGATATCAAAGGCGTGCTGTCGATCATGACCAAAAGCGCTGCCGAAAAATTTGCCGATATCGTTGAAAACGAAAATGTAGCGATTGAAGATCCGGATCATGTAGCCCTTCATGTCAGCTCAAAACCAAAGGGAGCCTCAGTATTTATCGACAACAAGCAGGTCGGGAAAACACCGTACTACGATTCACACCTTGAGCCGGGAAACTATTCACTTAAAGTTTTGAAAGATACCTATATTCCGATCGATGAAACAATTGAGATATCCCATAACACCACGGTAAGCAAGAAATTCGTTCTCAAACATACAAAAAGCTTTATCGATTCGATGGATATCAAAAGAGCGGCTTTCAGAAGCAAATTTCAGTGGGTTCGACGGGTCGCATTCGGCACCATTGCCGCAGCGGCTATGAGCGGCGGCTTGTATTATAACTCCAAGGTCAACGACGGATACGATAAACAAAAAGAAATTCAGCGGGACTACGAGTCGGCGACACGCGATTTCGACTCTTACGAGAAAAGAAGCGCTTCACAAAAAAGCAAAAACCAGGATAATGCCGAAAAAAGAAATGCGCTCTACGCACTTGCCGGAGCGTGTCTGACCGGTTTTGTTATATCCATTCCTTTCTGAAAAACACACAAGGATTACATTGTATGATCATCATGAACAAACACTTTTCAAAGGCACTTACGGGTACCATTTTTTTCCTTCTGATGATGCACTGCGCGAACCAGGATGCGGGGTTCAGTAGAAACAATCCCATGGATTCCCGCTCCGATAGATGGAGTCCGCCGGCAGTTACTGCACTTGATTCCGCGATTGTTAATATAAACGACAGTTTGACAATTACCGCCATAGGCACGGACAACGGAACTATAGTCAAATATTTGTGGGCTGTCAACAGTACCGAATACACTTATTCCACCGATTCCGCAAAAATACAAGTGGCATTTTCCACAGAAGGAAAAAAGGTGATCAGGGTTAAAGCCGTAGATGACAACGGCATAGTTTCGCAGCCGGATTCTTGCCTTCTGACAGTTACCCTCGATCCTCCCACCGCAGCAATCAAAGACAGCGCCAGTGTGGACATAAACGATACAATCTCCTTTACAGCAGCGGCAAATGACAACGGAACCATAATAAACTACGTATGGATGATAAACAAGCTCGACTCCGGTGTAACCACAACCGACAGCATATATAGAACCTCCTTTTCCGACACTGGAAGAAATGTGCTTTATGTTAAGGTAATTGATGACGACAGTCTGTTTTCTCGACCGGAGTCCTGTGTCGTAATAGTCACCTGTGAAAGACCCGAGGTAGCCCCAATGGATGATGCCGAGGTGAGTATCGAGGACAGCATCACAATCACGGCCCACGGCACCGACAACGGTGAAGTGTCAAAATTTGTATGGGCTGTAAACGATACGATTTATTCCGACACCACCGATTCGGGTTCGCTGAGTATTGCGTTTGCCGACAGCGGCAGATATGTGATTTGGGTGAAAGTTATCGACGACGACGGTTTAGTATCTGAGCCTGATTCATGTGTAGTTACCGTATCGGTACAGGCACCAGTCGTGACCGCTCAGGCGGATACGGGTGCCGATATAAACGACACTATTGTTATCAACGCCTTTGCCGACGACGACGGCACGGTGGAGAAATATCTGTGGGCGTTAAACGGCTCCGATTACACCGACACTACCGACACTGGGGCGATCAAAGCAGCATTTGTTGACAGCGGCAGATATGTGGTAAGAATCAAAGCCCTCGACGACCACGGGCTCGCATCGGAGCCGGATTCATGTATCGTGACGGTCACCTCCGGCACACCGTGGGTTGAAATATCGGCGGATGCGAGTGTGAACCTCAACGAAACATTCACTGTAACCGCCGCCGGTCATGACAATCGAGGAACGATCGCCAAGTATATATGGGCGATAAACGACCAAAACTACACCGACAGCACCGATGACGGGACGTTCACTGTAGAATGCAGCGACAGCGGGCGGATGGTAGTGCGGGTAAGGGTGCTTGACAATGACGGGAATCTGTCTTCGCCGGACTCCTGCGTCATAATTGTCACCTACGGAGTACCCGAAGTGGTAATGATGGAGAATGCAGGCGTTAATATAAACGACAGTATCACGATAAAAGCAACCGGGACCGACAGCGGCGGGTCGATTGTGGAATATATCTGGGCAACCGACGGAATCAATTACATCGACACAACGGAGTTCGACACTTTGGTTGTCGCGTTTTCCGACAGCGGACGGGTTATAGTCAGGGTCCGTGTAATCGACAACGACGGCATTGTTTCGCGAGCCGACTCCTGTGTCATAACCGTCACCTGGGATCCGCCGACAGTCACCGTACCGGCAGTTGAATCGGTCAACATGAACGATTCAATCACCATACGTGCAACTGCAGAGGACAATGCTCCGGTAAATATTTTTATCTGGTCAAGAGATGGAATCGTATATACCGACACAACCGGATCAGACTCGATGAGAATCGCTTATGCCGATACCGGACGGCAGGTTGTCGGGGTAAAAGTGATCGACAACGACGGGCTGGTAAGCCCGCCCGATTTGTGTGTCATAACAGTCACGGCGGGTGTCCCCGAGGTAACTATCATGGACGACAGGGAAATCTATACCGGCGACAGTCTGGTCGTAACCGCCGAGGGTGTCGACAACGACGGCCAAGTGGTAAAGTTTCTGTGGGCGAAAAACGACACAAATTTTAAAGACAATACAAACGAGAATTCCATAAGTGTTGCCTTTAACCAAAGCGGCCGCGCCGTTGTTCGGGTCAGAGCAGTGGATGATGACGGATTGGTGTCTAAACCCGATTCGTGCGTAATAACGGTGATTTCCGGGATACCGTGGGTTAAGGCCGCCGCGGATACACAGGCAAACATAAAGGACAGTATACCTATAACCGCCGAATCAGGCGACAATAACGGAGAGATCGAACAATACAGGTGGGCTCTGGACGGATTTACATATGAAAAAACCACGGAAACCGGATTTCTCAGAGTAGCATTCTCCGACAGCGGCCGTCATGTAGTTCGGGTGATCGCGGTTGATAATGATGGAAACGAATCGGCACCCGATTCATGTGTGGTAAAGGTATGGTACGGTCAACCACGAGTGAGTGCTTTAAGTGATCAGGTCGGGTATATCAACGAGGAGATAATCGTCACCGCCGCCGGATCGGACAGCGGCGGAGAGATAGTGAGTTATCTGTGGGCGATTGACTGTACCGATTACTTGCAAACGACTGAAATCGGAGAGTTGAAGGTAAGTTTTCCCGACAACGGAAGACATGTGGTGAGGGTAAAGGCGGTTGACGACGACGGCCTGGAATCGCCCGCGGATTCGTGTGTAATAACGATAAGCAACGGCACACCGACGGTACAGGTGATGTCGGATACCGCTGTGGATATCTACGACAGCCTGGTTCTGACCGCCGAAGGCAGCGATAACGGTGAAATAATTAAGTATCTATGGGCGAAAAACGGCACGGACTATCGGGATACCACCGATTCGGGACGTTTCAAGACGGCGTTCGCGGATACGGGACGCCATCTGGTTCGGGTAAAGGTAATCGACAACCAGGATCTGGAATCACAACCCGGCGCGTGCATTGTCACGGTGAGCGCCGGAGTCCCGGTATTGACACCCAGGCCCGATACAATCGTAAGTTTCACGGCGGCATCATCGATATCGGTAACGGTAAGCGCCGAAGATACAAACAGCAGCGGTTCCATCGAAAAGTACTACTGGGGTACGGGGGCAGAAGGCTGGGATGACAGCACAGACGAAAGCTCATTCACGTTAGTTCCGGCGGACGTTCCGCGGGCGGGTGAAGCATTTGAGGTCAGATGGGCGGTTAGAGACGACGACAACTTATTTGCTTACGACACTTTTACCGTGCAGATAACAAATTCGCCTCCATCGTCGGTTTCACTGCAAGTGCCGACACGCGATGATTGGGTGGTTCTCGATTATACTCGTTTAGTCCGCCTTAGAGGACACGGTGATCTATTAATTAAGATGTCTGCAAGCGACCCGGATGGTCCGTCCGACAGTCTTGATTATGCCTTATACACAGGACCTCCGGGAGCGGATGAACTAAACCTGATATACTCGGGTACAGACAATGAGTTCATTTACTCAAGATATCGTGCACGGAGCGTCATAGAATACCGTCTTGTAGTAAAGGATCTTCACGAAGAGGGTACTTTCGTAGAAGGTACAATGAACATTCCCCCACCGCCTATACCCTCTCTTCCAGAGATGAAGTTTATCGAGGGGGGCATTTTTTTCATGGGTGACTCCACATCCGATTCTACAAACGATAAACCAGTACACGAAGTTACGGTTTCTGACTTTTGGATGGACAGTACCGAAGTTACGCAAAAGCAATTCAACGAATTAATGCATGCCATGTACAAAGGTTTTGATGATGAGATTCCTTTGTCACAGGACAGGGATAATCCATACTGCGCGGCCCACAACATAGGTTGGGGGCATGCGGTGCTATATTGTAACGCACGTACTTTAGCATCCGGTAGTACTGACACTGTTTACAGCTATGATTCTCGGATACTAGGGACGAATCATTGTGAATTGGCAGGAGTCTCCATTAACTATAGCGCAAACGGATACAGGTTGCCAACCGAAGCGGAATGGGAGTACGCCTGCCGGGGAGGAACAAATACAATCTACTATTGGGGAAATGAATCAGATGAAGAAACTGTTGATCAATATGCATGGTACCTTAAGAATGCTTCCAATTTTCAAACTGTCGCCCAGAAGCTTCCCAACAGTTACGGTTTGTATGATATGATCGGGAATGTCTTGGAATGGTGCAACGACTGGTACGACAGCACTTATTACACAGGAAGTCCTACCATAAATCCAACAGGCCCCAGCAGCGGTTCGTCTCGTGTCCTTAGGGGTGGCTTAATTTTCGCAGATGAACCTCTTCTACGTTCCGGCCATCGCGAGGCAATGCCCCCGTATTTTAACCCTTATGACTATTATATTTTTTTTGGTCGGGGTTTCCGAGTCGTCCTCCCCGCCCAATAATCAGCATGATATCAAGTCTCCCCCGTATATAATGCCGTGCACCGAAATTGGATCGGTACCCGCAATGGTTGTATTTTTCTCTTTTAGCCGTATCGACTGTTTTTTTTGGCCGAAATCACAGCCTATGTTCCTCACAAAAAAATAATCAGTGTGCCGAAAATATTCATCCATACGATAAATCCATCCTTTTTTTTAAATCATGGTATAATCATCCATACTTCATCGGCCACGGAGTCGCTTCAATCCCCG
>CAZPHU010000085.1:0-16658 GCA_964586285.1 uncultured Fibrobacterota bacterium
CATATGCGAAGGCTGTGCTGACCGTTGTCAGCGGGCTGTCCAGAAACGGAATGGATGACTGAAGAACTGTATGGCCAATCGGTTTAATACCAAGGTAGCCGGCGCAAAGATCGTCCGGCAAATGGCGGTCAAAAGAGTTATGTAAGGTCAGTATTGTAAAAGCATTCTTCAGCACGCCCGAAAAAACCGCCTTTTTCGAACTGACCGCAACCAGCGCGGTCTCCCAATCGTTTGCGTGAAGCAGGATGTGATCGTCGAGTCCAAGTTTCTTAAGCACAACAGGTAAAACGGCGGCAAACACCAGAGAGTCAATCAGCAGATCTCGATTGTCGTAATAGTCGTAGGGGTCGTTGGCGGCCGTAAAATAACCCTCAACCGAAACAAACAATGTGGTTGTCGACGAGGTATTGTCGCTGTAACAGGCTACAGACAACTCCTTTTGCCCCGTGTTAAACGACAATCCGGAAAATTCCTGCTCTAAAGCCCCTTTTCTCACCGCCCCTATTACCGCCGGGTTGTTAGGATGAAATGGTGTAACGATATACACCTTTTCCCCCTTTTTGGCCAACTCTTGCGGTAAATATCGCGCTACAGCAGCCAGCCCGCCGCATGAGGCATACCTGTTTTCAAAGGATAAGAACAGGATTGTCCTTGTATTGGAGCTTATCTGCTCTCTGGAATCGAAAATACGACGACGTTCCTCTTGATCAAAGACCAGATTGTAAGCCGCCCGCATAGGCACCCAGCTATTTACTTTTGTATTAAAAATATGCTGAATTTCTTCATCATACATCTTCTATCTTTTTCCTCCACCAACCGGTACGAGGCTCCATACTAACCCGATAAGCGCCGGTAGAATAAGGTTAAGCATCAATATCATAACCGATGAATTAAAAGCCATACTTGTAAAGGCGGCTTCTCCATGTGTATGAAGCTGCCCCAAAAAAAGACTATAAGAATACTCCCGTATACCCATGTTTGCCATAAAAAAAGGCATCAGCGTCATAAATGCGTATGCCTGCCCCGCCGCAAGCGCCCCCTTAAGAGCCTCTACATTACCAAACATTTGAAAAACGATCACCGTCTGAGCAACTAATGCGAGGTGCGCTCCGATTGTACAATAACTGACTTTCCTGCCGACGGGAGAAAAAATACGTGGAGAAAGTCGGATTATGCGCATACCAAATTTTCTAAGGAGAGGTTTCTTTTTGAGGATAGAGCCACGAGCCGCCAGAATCAATACAACCACAGAGATAACCGCTGCAACCGAGGTGAGAATCGCAAACTGCGCATGGGGCAAACGACCAAAAAGAAGCTTTTGAATAATAACGCAGCAAAAAGCGAAAAGAAAAACTGCACAAATCGTAAACAAATTATCGACTATAACAGCAAAAAGGGTGCTTGTCTTATTCTTTTCCGAAATCTCGAGACCTCTAAACAGCTCACCCAGACGTCCTGGGGTAATGAAGGCCAGCAGAAGACCAAACAGATAGGTTTTGGCTGCAATCTGATTGGATACAGTAAATCCTTCATACATTAGAATCAATTTCCAGCGAACTATATGCAGTAAAACAGCCGTAAAGCCCAGTACCAGTGCCGCCGCAATTGGTATCAATCTGGCCTGGGTCCAAATAAGCGAAAAATGCTCCCATTCAAGCTTCCTGTTGGCAAAAAAGATGAAAGCCGCCGTAAGCAGGATCTTGAGTATAACTAAAACATTTTTTCTTGTTAAAGCTCTCCGGGCAGAGTATTCCGATAATCCTCGGCTATTATTTACACGCTTAATCAAGTCCATCCTAAATTTCTCAGACAAAAACTAAAGCAGGTAGATGAAATTTGCTTTCAGAAGCTGTTGAATTCTACCCGGATCCAAGAGAGATCAGAATTCGCCGTGTTTTCAGATCTTTGTGAACTGTGAAAAAAAAACAGTTTCGAGTAGATAAAATACACTTCGCTCTTCAACAACGGCTTAAAAACATTGCATATGCGCTGTTTTACACTCTAGAGCATGTTAAGCGGATCGATATTTACAACGACTTTTATCCTGTCGGGCAATTTCTGAGCATCCTTGCGCACGGCCCGGCAGACCTTCTGGATCTCCCGAACCGATTGAGATCGAAGCAGTATCGAATAACGATATGCATTTCGGAGTCTGGATAGTGGGGCGGGCGCGGGGCCAAGCAATTCTATACTCCTTTGCCCGTCCACCCGTATCCGGTTGGCGATTGAATCGCTGATCCGTGTAACATCATCGATCTTCTGCGCCTCTACAAGTATTCTGGCAAGCCTGCCGAATGGTGGGTATCGTAATGTCCGCCTGGTTTCTATCTCCTGATGGAAAAAACCGGTATAGTCATGGGTTTGCGAAAAAAGGATACATGAATCTTGTGGCTGGTAGGTCTGAATAACCACTTCCCCGGAATTATCCAGTCGCCCCGCCCGCCCCGCTACCTGCGCCAGTAGTTGAAAGGTGCGCTCGGAGGACCGGAAATCGGGTACGTGTAGACCGATATCGGCCTGAAGTACGCCTACCAGTTTCACATTGGGGAAATTTAACCCCTTAGCCACCATCTGCGTACCCAAAAGTATATCGGCCTCTTCTCTCTCAAAGGATGAAAGCAAAGCCACATGTGCACCCTTTCGCCTTGTCGTGTCCTGATCCATGCGAATGATTCGAGCCATGGGAAATATTTTCAGCAGCATCTCCTCGGCCTTCTGTATACCGGTACCCTGATATTTTATCTGCTCACCCTTACACTTGGGACAAATGTCTGGAGCCTGCTGAAAGTAGCCGCACTGATGACACTTCAATGCAGAGCCGGCTTTGTGATAGGTTAGTTTAACCGAACAATCGGGGCATTCATAGGTATGTGAGCAGTTCTTACAAATTAAAGAAACCGAAAAGCCGCGACGGTTCAACAGAAGAATCACCTGACGCTTTTGTAAGATAGTGTCCGCAATCCTGTCGCGCAGATACCTTGAGAGAAAAGTCCAGTTGTTGTCACGATGCTCTTTGTTCATGTCGATAATCTTCACATGCGGCAAAACCGCGGAACCAAACCTGTTCTGAAGACGAATCAGCTCATATTTACCCGAAATGGCATTGCGATAGGTCTCAAAACTGGGGGTAGCACTTCCCAGAACAACCGTCGCCCCCTGGAATTTCCCCCGCATAACCGCAACATCCCGAGCATGATATCTTGGCTCGGGGTCCTCCTGCTTATAACTACCGTCATGCTCCTCATCGACGATAATCAAACCGACATTATTCATGGGAGCCATAATCGCACTTCTAACACCGATAACAACCCTTTTTTTCCCTGAAACAATCTCCTCGATGCTGTCTCGCCTCTCCCCCTCCGACATCCTGCTGTGAATAACTGCGATAACATCTCCCATGGCATCCCGGAAACGTTGAATCGTTTGGGGCGTGAGCGAAATTTCGGGCACAAGTATGATTACCCCCTCTTTGCGCTCCAGCGCACTGCGGGCAAGCTCGATGTATACAAGGGTTTTTCCGCTGCCGGTAATGCCGTGAAGCAGATAGGGTTTTGCATCGGTTCCAAAATCCCCTCTTATTCTTTCTACAGCCCACTGCTGCTCTTTTGTCAGAGTGAAGTCCGCCGCACCTCTTTCACGCCTGAGTTCATCGGCGATACGATAGGCCTGCTGCTTTTTCTTCTCCAAAGCTCCAGCCTTAACCAGCGCACCGATCATATGTGCACTTACCCCGGGTGCAGCCAGAAGCCTGCTTCGCGTTATGTTTTCATCGGGCAATTCTCTGATCTTCTCAAGAACTTCGCTCTGTTTTTTTGTAAGCTCAACGGCAGGATTTTTTTTCAATCGATACACGGTAACAAACTTCGCCTTCTTCTCCACAAAACGCTTTCTTATGAGCGGCTTAAAAACCTTCCCTACCGAGCACTGATAATAGGATGCGATCCATTCGTACAGACGAATAAGGGAAGAGTTGCTGTCTGCCCAACTGTTTTGGTTTGTTTCAAGAATCGGTTTTAGAGATTCTAACTCAGAATTCTCCACGACTTTAAAGACCACACCCCACAGCTCTCGGGAACGCAGCTGTACCTTTACCGGAGTACCTTGCCGTACCGAATCGCGCATCGACTCAGGAATGGCATAATCATACAAACCTGGTATTGCTATCGGAAATGCTACCTGTGCAACCATACGCATCGTAAGTTAATTAAATGGCTTGACCGTTGTATCATCATACTGGTACAATTAATTATCAGAAGTTACCGATACTTAAAAAGTATTTATCGACTAAAATGTCTTCCTATCCGCTTCAAAAACGTTGTATGTATCGGGTTTTTAAGAAAATAAAGGAAAATGACAGTGAAAATCCCCCTCTCCAGAGCGACCCCGGGAATGAAACTTAAAGAGGATGTTGTCCGATCCGGCAGTATTTTACTTGGGGCTAACGCGACACTGACAACCGATCTCATCAATATACTCAATAAACATGGGATTGAGGAAGTCGAAGTCGATCAAAAGAATACAATCACCGATACGGCTCATGCAACACCCCAAATCACGGCTGTAATAGCCGCCCAGGGAATGCGCGCCGACATCCACGTAAAGCCCTCCGGTCAAAATTGCCAACGATTAACGATGAAAGACCTTCTATCGGCCCTCGAACACAAAGGTATCAGTTTCGGCATCAATGAAGACAAACTTCAGATGTTGATTAAAGAATGGAATAACTGTCCGTCCGAATGCACTGTTCATGGAATCGCGACCGGATCTCCGGTACCCCAAAACGCCCGCGGCATCGAATTTATCGCATCTTACATCGACCGCAAAGACCACTTCAAGAAGGTTCAATTCTGCAAAGCCGCCTGGGAGTTGGCAAAAACCGGTGTAGCCTTCGACGGAGTTTCTCCAGGCCAAATGATTGCACAAACAGGCAACAAATCTATGGATTCATACGGCATGAGTGTTACGGGAGAAAAAATTTTGGGTGAAACGGAGAACGAACCCAAAATCTGTATCGATGAGAAATCGGTCCACTTCGATAAGGAAAACAGGTGCTGGAAAAGCCTTTTAGAGGGAGTTGTGTACTACATTGACAATTGCCTTGGAGTGCTGCCGCTGTCTTTCGACGGAGATGCACAACTATCGATTTCGCCCGACCGGATGCAGGCATCAATTGTCATTCATCCCGCTTTTGAAAAAGGTAAGTTCCCCGACGAAAAGTACATACGTAATCTTTTCACCAGCCACGGCATTCAATTTGGAGTGAAAGAAAAACAGCTCTCAGCCCTGTTTGAATGTCTGGCGCGCGGCGAATGTCCTCCTGATCCGGTGGTAGTAGCAGAGGGTAAACCGGCCGAAAATGGACGAAACGGCAGCATAACCTTCATGTTCGATACAGAGACATCCCTTAAGCCGAGAGTGAATCCTGACGGCACCGTAGACTATAAAAATGTAAACCTCATAAGAAATGTTCGCGCCGGAGATGAACTGGCCAGACTAAATCCCCCCCTGGAGGGTATACCGGGTTGCGACATCTTCGGCACCCCTCTTGGGGCAAAAGACGGGGTACCGGCCAAAATGCCGGCGGGCATCAACACTAAAGTCTCTGAAGAAAATGAATCTATCTTAGTGGCCACCGTAGATGGTAACGTCAGGTATACCGGCTCAATAATCGAAGTCAGCGAAGGTTATGTTGTTAAGGAGGATGTTGATTTCGGAACGGGTAATGTCAACTATGCAAAGTCGGTTGTAGTCGGCGGCGATATCAAGTCCGGATTCTCCGTACAATGTGGCGGCGACCTTCAAGTGGGAGGAACTATTGAGGACGCTCACATAAAGGTGGGCGGGAACGTTCTCTGTAAGTACGGCTTTGTGGGACAGGGCAAAGGAGTAATCGATGCTCATGGAGACGTGAATCTGAGCTTTCTGAAAAACCAGACGGTACGCTCGCATGGAAGCATAATCATTGCCAGGGAAGCAATTAACGGGCATCTATTCGCCCGCAGGTTCATCACCGTAGGCGGAAATCATCTTAGTGTCGCGGGAGGTATTCTCATGGCGCGCGACTCGATTAACCTCAAAAGTGTTGGTAACGCAACCGGTATCAAAACGCTGCTTGAGGTGGGTACCGATTTTTCTCTGGTAGAGGAATTTAAAAAAACCGAAGACAGAATAGTTGAGGCTGAGGAGATTCTGGGCAAACTTAAAAAATCAATCGAGCAGTATCGCAAGAATGCTTCATCCGCTTCACAGGCGGCTGTTTTAAAGAAGCTCAAGGCCACCGAAATCAGTCATCAAAAAGAAATTTCTTCCCTGATGAAAAGACAGGAACTGATCCGCAGAAAGCTTTATAATCCTGAAGCATACGTTAGAATAGAACACTCGGCTTTACCCGGAACAATCATAAAAATTGGAGAAAGACAGCATTTTGTTCGCGAAGAGGTCATTGGGCCAAAAACCGCTCGCATTATCCGTCACGAGGTTAAAATTGTCTAGTATAAAGAGAGCCGATAGGTTTAAATATTGATTAGAGCAGAGCGAATCATTTTGAATCGAAGGGGAAAATCCGACGTTTTTTGAATTGCTCTTTATGATCCTTTGATGCCTGCGAAAGGATCTTTTTTTCTTCCCCGGTCAAAGAGTCCATTCCCTCATCGGATATTTTTTTAAGAATGGGATCGACTTTTTCTTCAAAGTAACGTTCTTTGGCCACACGCTCCTCAGCCTTATGACGCATCTCGCGCTCAGACTTCTTCTCTTCCCGCTCTTCCCACCATCTCACGACAGGATTATACGCCTTTAAGTATATAATAGCTATCACGATCCCACCCAAATGAGTCAGATGCGCTATTCCGCCGACACTTTGCATGGAGCCAAAAATGGATATCGCTCCGATTATCAGAACCGCGATTCTTACTTTGACCGGAAAAATGAAAAACATGAGGACCTGACGGTCCGGGAAGTAGTAGGCGTAAACCGTTAGAATCGCCAAAACCGCACCGGAAGCTCCGATGATTGGAACATTCCATGTGAAAAAACTTAAAAGACCGGCTCCGATTCCGGCTATGAAGTAAAACGTGACAAACCGCCGCGTCCCCCACATCTGCTCAAGCTCCACTCCGAACATCCATAAGGCCAGCATATTGAACAGTATATGCCATGTGCCGCCGTGAAGGAACATGTAGGTCACAAGCCGCCAGACCTGTGCCTGTGTATAAACCAGACTGGGAATCAGGGCTCCGAAACGAATCGCGATGCCCGTGTTCTGCATAAGTATCTGCAGTACAAAAATGCCGATTGTCGCGATCAAGATCGCTTTTAAACCCGGCGGTACTCCGGTTGAGTGGCGCGCCATCATGATTGCTTCTCCTTTTTGTTCTCAGAGAGCCTTTGGAGTATTCGACGCTGAATTGCTTCAGGCACGAAATGGCTTATATCCCCACCCAGTGCAGCTATCTGCTTTACCATCGATGAGCTAAGATAGGTATATTCGGAACTTGGCATGAGAAACACAGTCTCGGCCTTCTCATTCATATTTCTGTTGGTAAACGCCATCTGAAACTCGTATTCAAAGTCCGACAGCGCCCGTAGACCCCTTATCAAAACAGAGGCTTTGTATTCACGAAGACAATTTACAATCAATCCGTCATAGCGTATTACCTCTATATTATTTACATCCCGCAGCGATTCTCTGACCATCTCCACCCGTTCATCTGCTGAAAAAATACGTTTTTTATCTCTATTACTCGCTACAACGGCTATAACTTTCTTGAAGATTCGCGAGGCCCTGATCGCGATATCTATATGACCGAAAGTTGGCGGATCGAAAGTTCCCGGATATAAAGCTGTCGGCATATTCCTACCAGAAAAAAGGGGACAAAACTTAAGTTCAATTACCGCAAGTCTTCGACTTACGCTATACAGTAATATAGTAATCAGGCCACGGGATTATTCTTTTTCAAGAAAATGAACGACGGTACGTCCATAAGTGCGACTGGATATGCGAACTCCCGGGCTTTCAACACACTCAAACTCGACCTTTCGATCGTGCTGATACACCAAAATACCATTCGGACTCACCAAAGACATAAGATCTTTAACCAACGCATTCAAAGGAAGATCGTAGTAGGGCGGATCGAAGAAGAGTATATCATACTTTAACGAAGTGCTTTTGATGTAGTGATGCACATTGTCGCAGATAATACGTGCCCGCTCCTGTACCTTGAAAAGCTTCACATGATCTTTAAGAGATCGGACCAGCAACCGGTCACTTTCTACAAAATGTACCATCTGAGCGCCGCGGCTTATTAGTTCGAACCCAACGGCACCGCTTCCCGCGCAAAAATCGGCGGCATACGCACCCGAGATGCGATACTCGAGGCTGTCTACTATAGACTGCCTGACTCGCTCCAAAGTCGGTCGAAAGGATGTTTTCCGGGAGTTTATGGTGATAAATCGCCTTCCAAGCTCCCCAGAGTTGATTCGTAACTTCATTGGCGAGGCGGTTAATCGAGTGTAGTGATAAAAAACTGACCGTTAATATTCAGGGTATCGTTACTGACCGCGTTTAGTTCGAATTTCTCTATCGCACAGGGAATCTTGGACTCATTCAACATGGTTACGAATTTTACGAACTGTTCGTATGATCCGTCGGCGGTGAATGTAAATCTATGACGGCGGGATTTGCCGACCGCTTCAACGGTAAGAGCCCTGAAATCCTCTTTGAAAATCAAGCCGCTTTCTTTCCCGATACGCTGAATTTCCCTGGTTTTAAACGGAACATCATCTCGGGAAGGAAGCTGGGTTGTGCTGATAAGATAAGGCGATGCCAAGTCCAGTCCAAACTGCTTGGTACCTGACAGCGTGAACTGGAAATTGTCGTTTTTCGGACGAATGATGGTGTATGGTTTTGGTTGAAGCTCGGTGCCGTTTCTGATAAACCCCTTGAACATCCTGGCAACCAACGATCTCGAATCGCTTATCCCCGAGCCGTATAGAGTTTCGAAATCTTTAGCTTCGAATCGTTTGAAGCCGATTCCTTCGGGAACCACATCGGCAAGAAACTCACATACATTCTTGGCGAAATTGATCTCGTAGTTTATCTTGTCTTCGAATGAAAACTCATTATACGAAAGGTTGAGTACACCGCTTGTCCGGTTGAGTTTGTCGGTGTTCTCGATTTCACGAACCGTCTCTTCGACCACATTATTTTTGTTGAAGGTAGAAGGGAGGTTACCGTTGCTTCGGGAAACCATTGGCGGCTTAGAACTGTTGCTTGTACCAACATACTTTGATATAATTGAAACCATTCCAATCACGATAACGGTAATTGAAACCACACCCAAACCGATCAGCAGTTTTGGTACAATGCCGGGTTTTTCCGAGGGTTTCCTAACGGAAGTTTTAAGTAAGTTAATTTTGATCATAGCTTAATCGTTCCCTCGCATTGCAAGGCCGACTGCAACCGCCAGCTGAGGGGAATATTTTTTCAAAGACTCATCATCCATCCCGGCACAGCACTGGATCTTGCGAAAAGGGAAAAGGATTTCTACATGGGAAAAACATGATTGAACAGCTTGCACATAATCATCAAACGTAAAAAGTGCCCCAGTCAAATAGATCGGCAATATGCTTTCGCCGCCCTGTGCCAAATTATTCCCGCGAATCCGATCTACAGCGTTACTCAGGTTTTGACAATACTGATCCGCTGTTTCGAGACCATCCTGATAATGGATCATGTCAAAATCTAGAAACATCCCTTCCTGAGTAAGGATCAGCCTGGTTTTCTCTTCATCCCCATAAATTATAAGCGCGGCTTCGTTTATCTGCTCCGCATAATTTATTTCGAATACGTTTATAAGAGCAAATATGTCAATATCCACCACTAAAGGGGATAACTTGTTTTCTTTCAGAAGAGAAACCAAACGTTTAATTGCGTTTTTCTTGTACCCCGCCAGAAGATAGCGCTTTTGACTCGCGAAGTCCTGAAGTTTCTGATAATCAAATGAGTACTCGTCGGCAGAGCCTATAATGTGTTGACTGAATTCCCATTGAAGGGCCTCCTCCACATTCTCTTCATCCTCATCCAATGTAATGGTCTTAATGACAGCAAATTCTCCCGGTAAGGAGGACACGGACAGGCATCCCTTCAATCCTACTTCATCGGCCAGATCCTTGAAACTCTCCTCAACGGATTTCCAGTAATCGGGTACACCGGTCGTAAGCGGTTGTATACTTACATTAGTGACCAGGTTTTCTTTTGGCACACTTTGAGCACATGCTATATAGCGTCCGTTAATGTCCAATCCGGTGATGCTTTGCTTTTTTCGCGCCATTGCGGTCTGTTATGCCCTCAAGATAATCATAAAAAAAATGAAATACAGAAAAATGTGTCATTTGACTTGTTAAAAGCAAATCCTGTGGCGATTTTTCTCAACCGTGACCGGGCCAATTCCTTTTACCTCAATAAGATCCCTCGGTTGGGAAAATTTTCCTTTGCCTTCCCGCCAGGCGATTATTCTTTGGGCAAGCACCGGCCCGATACCTGCAAGACATTGTAATCGTTGGCTGCTTGCGGTGTTAACATTGATACAGCCGCCTGGTGTCGTGCTTTCGGACTTCTCGATTCTTTTCGGCACTTTATCGCCGGGTGAATTTTCTTTCCGGATTTGAACAGATATACTGTCTTGGCTGTCTTTATTTACTGAAGCCGGAGAACTGGTTGTGCATTCTGAAGTATGCGTCCGGATTTCGATCTCGGTGGAGGATGTATTGCGGGGAAAAAAAACAAGGGTCCAGAGAATAGCGGCGAATGCCCATAATCCGATCCACCCTTGTCGATTCATTCTTGAACCTGCTCCTTTTTCATTATTTCCAGAAAAGCGTCTACAATACCTGGATCAAACTGCTTTCCCCTCTCCTTGGCCAAAATTTCGTACGCCGTTGCCAAGGGCATCGATTTTCTATAGGGACGGTTTGATGTCATCGCCTCGAAAGCATCGGATACAGACAAAATTCGTGCACCAAAAGGAATATTCTCACCCGCGATTCCGTCGGGATATCCCCGGCCGTCATAATATTCGTGATGATGCCTTATCATGGGTACAAGTGTTTTTAGAAACGGCACGTTTGAGATAATTCTCGCACCTAAGTCGGGATGTTTCTTTATTTCTTCGAACTCCTCGGGACTTAAACGTCCCGGTTTGTTTAAAATAGATTCCGACACACCGATTTTTCCGATGTCATGAAGAAGCCCGGCGTATTTTATCTGCTCTATTTCCTGGGCCGAAAGCCCCAGATGTCTGGCCAAAATTACCGTGTATTTCATCACGTTTTCGGAATGACCGTGAGTATACTGATCTTTGGCCTCGACCGCAAGTGCAAAACCTCTGACAGTCTTGAGATAATTATCACGGATATTGTAGTAAAGACGCGCATTTTCGATTGAGATACTCGCCTGTGAGGCCAGAACGTTAATTATCTCGATATCAACATTACTAAAGGGACGTCTGCCTCGGGTTCTGACCAGATTGAGCACTCCCAAGGTTCTTTTTGGAGTTCTAAGAGGAAAGCTGAGGATGCTTTCGATTCCTTCGGGCGGCGGTAAAAGCCCTTGGGGAAGGCCGTTTATCCCTCTATCAAGGGAGATCGGTTCATGATTATGAAGCGCCCACTGAGCAGCCCTTATAAACACATCCTGCTCCCAGAACCCTTGATTGTATTGATTGGTGCACACGGATACGTTAAGCGCAAGCCCATGATCACAGAACATCAGCGCGCCCCCGTCGGCCTTTATGATTTTCCTGGAATAGTCAAGCAGCTTCTGATTGAGTTCATTTATGCGGTGAGTCGATGATAAAACCTTTGTGACCTCATGCAAACTTACCAGGCGGGAAAACAGAAGATTCTCTTCCTCCAATTGACGATTGATCAGGGCTCGTTTGATTTTTTCGCCGATTTCTTCCAGATGAAACGGTTTGGTGAGATAATCGAATGCACCAAGCTTAAGAGCATCGATTGCGGTGTCGAGTGTTGGAAAACCCGTGGTTATCAGAACCGGTATCGTGGGGCTGTATTCCTTTAGCCACTTAAGCAGATCTACACCCGACATGCCGGGCATCTTGATGTCGGAGAGCACCAGATCAAGACTGTTTTTTTTGATTATCTCAACGGCCTCTTCTCCCGATCCGGCCTGATAAACCGTATAACCCTTGTGTCGCAGGTATTGAGCAAGAATATCGCATATAGACTTCTCATCATCAACAATCAACAGCCTGCTTTCCCGTGTCAGAGTTTCACTCATTTTCTAAAAGCTTTCCCTCAGCCAATTCGACGGCGAAAAGATTCGAGGTCCTCGGGAGTATCTATTCCTACCGAATCAAAATCGTGAATAATGCACCTGATTCGCATCCCCCCCTCTAAAGCCCGCAGCTGTTCGAGTTTCTCAATCTGCTCCAATTTTCCCGGCGGCAGCGAACAAAATCGTGCGATGCTTTCGCGAGAATATCCATACAGGCCGTGATGTCGATAAAAATGACTCTGATTCCCATCACGATCGTACGGAATCGGCGCGCGAGAAAAGTACAATGCATAATGCTGTGCGGTTAAAACCGCTTTTACGACATTAGGGTTTTGCGCTTCCTCAATTGTAGCATTTGAAACGCAGGTTAGCAAGCTCCGATCGTCCAGTTTTTGAACGCTTTTTGAAAAAGCTTTCAAAAGCTCATGGGGAACAAGAGGTTCGTCGCCTTGAAGGTTTACGACATAATCCTGATCCGACATACCAACCACCTCATTGACCCGATCCGTACCCGAAGGATGATCTTTTCCGGTCATCACCACATCGGCATTCCACTTTTGGGCGGTATCGTAAATACGCCGATCATCGGTCGCTATACACACCCTCTGAAAAGCCTCCGATGTAACCGCCTGCCCATATACCCATATAACCAGAGGTTTGCCGGCTATCTCCAAAAGAGGCTTGCCCGGAAGTCGTGAAGAGCCGTATCGGGCGGGAATCACACAAATAACGGAGTTTCTACTCATACATAATTTGTCTTTCCAAAAGGCATTCTCGAACAAAAAAAATAATTACCCCCGCACAGCCGATCAGCCAATCACCTTGGGTATGGCAAAAAAACCTTTCTTGGCGTTAGGAGCATTACTCAGCGCCTCTTGTGTTGTAAGTGACGGTTGCTCCGTGTCGTCTCTTAGGGGATCGTGCTCGGGTGAAACAAAACATGTTGGTTCCACATCCTCCGTATTCACCTGCTTTAACTCCTCCACATAGTTTAGAATCGAACCAAGCTGTTTTGTGAACTCTTCGATCTCCTCGGGCGACAGATTCAGTCGCGCCAGCTCGGCAATATACTCCACATCCTTACGCTCTATCATTCTTACACCTCCAGATTGGCAAACTTTGCCATTAGTTTTTTCCGGGTTCCGTCATGAAATAATATAGTCAAACGCATGTCCGGTCCAAATCCGCTGATACTGATTATTTTCCCCTGGCCGTATGTTTTATGAGTAACCACCTGTCCCATCCTGTATTGAACTTCTTCCTGAGAAAACTGGTCGAGTTCGGGCACCGGCTTTTTAGGTGATACCCGGGGTTTTACTTCAGCTCTTTTACGAGTAGATAATTGCCGCGGTGAGTATCGGCCCGTCTTCATTGCTGCCCCCGGCGATACGGGCTGCTGCGCAGGCGGTGCTTGACCGGCGAAATCAAAGGTCCGACTCAGATCCTCTATTTTATATTGCTCACCCGGAACAACGGTCAAAAAACGTGACATCATCATGGGCACAATGCTGCCGAAACGCCACCGCTGATCGGCAAAGGAGCAGTAAAGCCGGCGCTGTGCCCGGGTGATTCCCACATACAAAAGCCGGCGCTCCTCCTCAAGCTTCGCACGATCGTCGAAGTTCTGCCGGGACGGTAAAATACCATCCTCCAGACCAACCAAAAACACCTCCTCAAACTCCAGTCCCTTTGCGCTGTGAAGAGTCATGAGGTTTACCGAATCGTGAGCCCCCTGCCACTGATCCACATCACTGCTCAAAGATATCTCCTCCAGAAAACGCTCCATCGAGCTGTCGGGATTCTCCTGACTCCATATGGCCACCGCATTTGTAAATTCGTTTATGTTTTCCAGCCGCGATTGCGACTCGGGGCTGTCCTCCGACTCGAGTGCATCAACATAGCCGGTTAACGTAAGTGTCTGCCTGAGCAGCTCGGGTGGTGATTCTCCCGCCTTTTGCAGATCGATCAGCAGACTGTAGACTGTCTTGAGTTCCTCCAGTCCCTTCGCCGCTTTTGAGCTTATCCCTTCGAAATGACCGGTAAGGATCGTCTCCAGAAGAGACTTTTGATTTTTGCCGGCATTGGTTTGTATAACCTCAAGAGACTTCGCTCCTATCCCCCTGGCCGGTACATTGATTATCCTCTCGCAACTGACATCATCTTTGGGATTAACCATCAAACGCAGGAAAGCTATACAGTCTTTTATCTCCTTGCGCTCATAGAAACTGGTTCCCCCCACCAGGACATAAGGAATATTGCGTCTTCTCAGGATGTCTTCGAACGAACGTGACTGGGCGTTTGTTCGAAACAAAATGGCTATATCCCCTCCCTTTATACCCCCCGAAATAAGAGCCTGTATCTTGTTGGCTACACCCTGAGCCTCCTGGCGATCATCGCGAAAATGAAGCATCGTCACCGGCTCCCCGGAGTGGCGTCTGGTCCATAGAGCCTTTTCGGAACGCCCCTGATTCACCTTGATCACCGCGTTTGCAAAATCAAGCACATAAGGAGTCGATCGGTAGTTTTCCTCCAGCTTAAACACCCTTGTACCCGGAAAAAGATTTTCGAAAGTCAGAATATTCTCCACTCTCGCCCCTCGCCAGCCGTAAATACTCTGATCATCATCACCCACGGCAAATATGTGTTGATGAGCCATTCCAAGCATCTGAACCAGCTTGAACTGCGAGGCGTTGGTATCCTGATACTCATCAACCAGTATGTATTGGAAGATGCGTTGATACTGGGTCAGGACATCCGGATTTTTCTGAAAAAGATACACCGTGTTTGATATCAGATCGTCAAAATCCATCGCCTGCTGCTTTTTAAGAGCCTTCTGGTAGCGCTCATACACCTTTGCCAGCTCTTCCTGATAGAAGTTATCCGCCGTAGCGGCAATCTCATCGGGGGGCATGCAGTCGTTTTTGTAATTGGAGACAGCGTTAAGAAGCCTTCTGGGCGGAATCGTCCGTTCATCGATCTGAAGATCTTTCATTATCGATTTGATCACCGACAGCTGGTCGGATGTATCGTAGATTGAAAACGAGGAACTATAATCCAGTCGTGAAGCTTCTCTTCGAAGGATGCGCACGCAAAGAGAGTGAAAAGTACCGATCCAAAGCCCGGTACAAGGCATACCCAGCAGCTCCTCTATTCTGTTTTTCATCTCCCTTGCCGCTTTGTTGGTGAACGTAGCCGCGAAGATCTGACTGGGAAACACCTCTTTTTCTTCGATCAGATAGGCAATCTTTGCGGTAAGGACACGGGTTTTGCCCGACCCCGCTCCCGCAAACACAAGCTGCGGCCACTCATCGCAGACAACGGCATTCTTCTGTACTTCGTTTAAAATGATACGTTCAAGAATGGGCTGATTAATCCCTGATTTAGTCATTCTGTGTAGCTCCAAGAACTTGTTCGAGTGTAGTGAGCCCGTCGAGAACTTTTCGCAAACCGTCGCGGCGAAGTGTGTCGAAATGACCGCAGGCCACAAGATACCGCTTGATTTTGTCCGAATCACTGCGCTGCACAACCAGGTTTTTAACCTCCTGATCGGGTATAAGAAGCTCAAATATTCCCATTCGCCCCTTGTAGCCCGTGTTGTTACACGCCCGACATCCCGCACCCCGATACATTTTGACTCCCGGCCTGATGCCTATTTTAACAAGCAGTTCCGGATCGGGCTCATAAACCTGACGGCACTTCTCACATATCTTTCTGACCAGACGCTGCGCCAAAATACCGCGTACGGTGGAAGCTATGAGGTAGGGCTCCATGCCCATGTCAAACATACGGGTGTAGGCACTGGCCGAGTCGTTGGTGTGAAGAGTGGACATTACAAAATGCCCCGTAAGAGCGGCTTGTACCGCCATCTCGCAGGTCTCCCTGTCGCGCATCTCTCCAACCATAATGATATCGGGATCCTGACGCAAAATCGAGCGCATCCCCTCGGCGAACGTAAAACCCGCCTTGGGGTTGATCTGCCCCTGATTTATTCCGTCCAGGTTGAACTCGACTGGATCCTCCATTGTTACTATATTCTTCTTGTTCTGATAATATTTGTTTATTCTTCGCAAAGCCGCATACAACGTGGAACTTTTCCCGCTCCCCGTCGGACCGGTTACCAGTAATATACCGTCCGGCAGTTTGATCGTTTCATCGAACATACTCAGTGTACTGGACAAAAACCCGAGCTGATCGAGCCCAAACTGGTTTTCCTGCTGGTCGATGATTCGCATGACCAGCTTCTCATTGACTCCCCGAGCCCTGGTCATCGCGGGGAAAGTCGAAACACGAAGATCTATTTCGCGGCCCTGATGTCTGATCTGAAAATGACCGTCCTGAGGTTTTCTCTTCTCGGCGATGTCCA
>CAZPHU010000086.1:0-16631 GCA_964586285.1 uncultured Fibrobacterota bacterium
AACAGGACCCGCAGTATCGCATTGTTTATGTACGAAACGGTACAACCGATACTACGGTTATGAATATGGAGAATCGCCAAGACGAGGGACTCGCAACGGATCCGACCGCTGGTTTGCGCTCTCCCCTGCCCGCCGTGATCGGTGTGGTTAACGAAAACAGCCCCGCTAAACAGGCCGGTTTTCAAGAGGGCGATACAATTCTCAAAATAAACGATAACAAAATCCACTCCTGGTTTCAGCTCTCAGACTATATCGCATCTTACGAAACCGTCACCGATTCGGCCGATACCGCCGAGGCGGCGGATAACAGTAAAATGGAGTTTCTGGTCGGTCGCGACGACCAGGAAATTACGATCGCCGCTTCCCCCGACTATGATTCCACTCAGGAACGCTATCTTATGGGAATATCCCCCGCGCAGCCTCCCACCCGCACCGTTAAGTACGGCTTTTTTGCATCGTTCTCAAAGGCCGGTGAAAAGCTGTGGGAATACACCACCATGATATTTGACGTCCTTGGCAAACTGTTCAGTCAGCAAGTATCGCCAAACCAACTGGCAGGCCCAATTGGTATCGTACAGATGTCGGGAGTAGTTGCGTTTTCGGGAATTATCGCGATTTTGAATTTCATGGCACTTATCGGGGTGAATCTGGCCGTTCTCAATCTGTTTCCGCTGATTATTACCGACGGCGGGATGCTTCTCTTTTTGCTTCTGGAGGCGGTGCGAGGAAAACCTCTTTCTCAAAAAAGCCAACTGCTGGTAAACAGAATAGCCATTGCATTCTTTATAACACTGTTTCTGTTTGTCACCTTTAACGACATACGACGTATTCCGGAGATGTTCAGGATCTTCAATCGATAGTAACGCCGGCATCAATCGCCCTCTTTTTTTAGGGTGAACAACCGGCCCGTCAAACATATAGGGACGCATCCTTTTGCGTCTCTATTTCTGCTCCCACAGATATCCTTTTAAACGCAAAACACTTCAGTTTTTTCAGATTCTATTGTAGAATAAATTTCAGCCGACCGGAGTCTCTTTGGTTGTGCTTCGAAAAAAACACCTGGAAAATGATAACCCGCGGCCGTGAGTTTAACAAGATCCCTGAGAATCAGGGAGGTTCTAAATGAACTCGTTTCGATTCTTCCGCACTGTCGAGCAACTCACATACCGGAGCCGCTTGAGCTTGTAATTGATTATTGGGATACCACATGCATATAACAGACATACTTCTGGTCGGCATTGAACACTCCAGGCTAGGTTCGCTGCTAAGCACTCATGGTTACAACAGCCTTTCAATAGATCATCCCGATCGGTGTAAAACCCTCAGCCGTTCGTTTTCGGTTGTAATTATTGATGAATCGGCAGTTGAGGATTGGGAAACCGACAATGTAGAACAACTATATTTCCTGACTGATATGACCCCGGTACTTATTCTGCTTCATGACATTTCCATACCCGATTCACTAGCAAGGCTCATAGTTGACGGGACATTCGATTATCTCTACGAGCATGAAATTTATAACGGTTTGGCAATAAAGCGCATAGAAAGAACATATCTCTTTGCCCGCACCGATAATCTCATGCGCTCCATGCAAAACGACACTCAGCAGTTAGAGGAAATGAAGCGGGAGCTTGAACTAAGGACCCACATGCTTGCTCACGAAAAGGAAATCAGTTCAAGCATTCTGTCCTCGATAGAATACGGCCTGATGCTTATCGATCCGGCGGGAACGATAGTGATCGCCAACCGCAAGGCAAACAGCCTCTTTGAGGCAAATTCCCTTGTGGGTTCCCATTTTTCATCACTTCCGTGTGATCGATTGGTAGCCTTTGCGAAGGAGTTTTGCAAACCGGATAAGCACAATCGAGGTGATATACCTACGGTGCAATGCAGTTACAGGGAACGAATTCTTTCTGTCAGCGCCTTTATGCTTCGGGACTGCTCTCATGCTTCGGGAATCCTTTTTGTCATCAGTGATATAACAGATCAGGAAAACCTCAACTCCCAGCTCTACAGGGCCGAAAAACTGGCAACGGTGGGCACAATGCTCTCGGGCATCGCCCACGAACTTCGCAACCCCCTGACGGTAATCAGCGGACGAACTCAACGCGCACTCTCAAAACTTTCTCCGGAATCGGAGAAATGGCTGATCAGCTGTTTGAATTCGATCGATCAGCAAGTCAGGCGATGTGCGTGGATTGTCAACGGGGTGCTGGATTTCACCAGAATAACCGCAAACACAACAGGTGAATATGTAGTCTCGCAGCTTCTGGATGAATCACTGGGATATTTGGCTTACCAACATAGAGGGTTGGAACTGAAGATCAATAAATCCTTTGACACTGCTCTTATGATCCGAGGCGACCGTTCGAGGTTGATTCAACTCTTTTTGAACATTCTGGGAAATGCGGCTCAGGCGATGAACTCAGTGGGGCAACTGTCGGTGGCCTGTGAGCTTACCGAGGAATCGATGGTCCTGATCACAATCTCCGACACTGGTCCTGGTATCGATCCCGAGCACCGCAACAAAATCTTCGACCCCTTCTTTACGACTAAAGATCCGGGACAGGGCACCGGACTGGGTCTGGCCATCTCCTTTAAGATCGCTCAGCAAAATGGTGGTACCATACGGTTTACATCCAAACCCGGAGATACGAAATTCTTCATCGAACTACCGTCCGGCGGGAAACAAGCAGATGCGGTTTAAAATATTGCTTGTTGATGACGAGCCGGAGTTTCTGGACCTTCTAAGCGAGTTCTTCACTGAGAAGGACTATGATGTAACGCTCTCGGCAAACGGGGCACAAGCTTTGGATGTGCTTAAACGCGATCACTTCGATATAATTATCTCCGACATAAACATGCCCGGTATGAAAGGCTTTGAGCTTCTCTCACAGGCCGCGCGCATCGATCCGAAAATCAAACGGGTTTTGATCACGGCCTATGACATAAGAGACTACATCAATCACGCCTATAAACACGACATCGGCAATATAATTATCAAAGATGTTCCTCTCGATTTGAATGAGATTTTCCATTTAGTCGACAACCTCCTTCGTGAAAACATCTTCGGGCTTGAACAGTTTTTCGGCCCGGCGGTTAACAAAAGGCAGATCACTCACCCCGGGCATATAGAAGAGGCCATAACCGATGTTATCGGCTCATTTGTGAAATCAAAAGACACTCGAAGCTTTGGGCTGGCGTTACGGGAGATAGTCACAAACGCGGTCTTTTACGGTGCGCGGCGAGAGGATTCGCTTTATAAGAACGGCTGGGACTTGAAAAACCCGCTTCCGGACGGTAAGCAGGTTACTATCGGCTGGTCGTATGATGACAAAAAATCCGGGGTATCGGTTCTGGACAACTCAGGGCGTCTGACCAAGAGAGATATCCTTTACTGGTTAAACCGAAACATGGAGCGAACCTCCGAGGGGTTTGCCGTGGGAGCTTACGATAAGCATGGGAAAGGGCTTTTCATCGCCCGCGAAAGCATCGATCGCTTCCTTGTTAACATCGATCGGGGATGTAGAACCGAAGTAATACTCTTAAACTACGATCGAAACGCACAAGCTTCCAATCGTCCCTTATGGATTCAGGAGATTTAGCAACGAGTACTATACTGGTTTATTCTTCAGCTGTCCCCGTTTGGCAGTTCGATGTCCGAGCGTCCCGCTGCCGCAATCGCCCTGGAAAAACACCACAAAAGGCCGCCGAAGATACTTAAGAATGCGACGCTTAAAGTAACAAAACTGGCCGTCCCCAGATCTGTTTCGGTAAATGTTTTCATCGTGTCTGCAGGCAACGACTGCTTTAGAGTTTTGTCATTTAAGCCGATTCGGATCAGTCCCGTTACTGTCCCGACAACGGCCGCCGATAAAGGAAGCACCAGTATCGGCCAGACCAATCCCGTTTTCGTATGCCCCAGTTCGCTCGTGCCGTGAATAGTGTTTTTGCCCGCCTTAGAGATTATCACCAGAGGAATGGCGATGAAAAGCAAGTGGCCAACCAGGTGCAGCCACCAATTCTGATGTTGAAAGGCACTCGCATCCTTATCCGGAAACGCCACGCAGAAGTCACTGATTGTCCATCCGATAAGCAACAGCAAAAAAGCGGGGGCGATATATTTAACGATAACCTCCCACCATTTTCCAAGCTTCCAGTCCGAGCCTTCATTGGCGTGGTCTCTCATGGCTGGAAGGAATTTTCCTTTCCATGCCCAACCCACGACCAGAGTCTCCGCCAACGCCACCGAAAGGATTCCGAAAGGTCCGTTGACCAGGTCGTCGGCCAGCCCAAGCCAGTTCAGTCCGCCTCTGCCGCATGAGAAGATTATTCCTAAAACTGCACCTGCACCGCAGATAAGCGGCAAGGTACGGTTGCGGTTCCACGACTCCCCGGCATTATCGTTTATACTTGCCTGTACCGCCTCTACAATCGAAAAGGCCGAATCTATCCCCAGGGTCAGAAGGGCGATGAAAAAAATCGCCGCAAAGATTGTCGATCCGGCGGGAAGCTGCGACAGTGCGTACGGATAAACCGCGAAAGCCAACCCGGGCCCGTCGGCAACCGCATTCTCCACGGGCAAATTTCCCAGCTTTGCCATGTTGCCGATGACTGCAAAGACCGCTATTCCGGCCACGAAACTTGTGGCAAGATCACCCAGAGCCACGATAGAAGCGTTGTTGTTGATGTCGGACTTCTTATGCAGAAACGAGGCATAACAGATCATCACAGCAAACCCCAGGCTCAAACTGAAGAAAACCTGTGAGAAGGCAAGTCTCCAGGTATCGGCAAGAGCAAGTTTACTCCAGTCGGGCTCAAGGTAGTAGTTTAGCCCCGTGCTAGCTCCATCCAGCGTCAGGCCCCTGAGGGTCAGGATAATCAGCATTATCCAGGGAATGGGGACGGTAAAAAGCACCACCTTACTGACCCACTTGACTCCCTTGAAGAGACTCAAAAAGATCAATCCCCAACTGACCAGCGTAGCAACGAGAACCGAAGGGCGAGGAAATGAAAGAGCAAACGTCTCCTCATAGGAAAGCATGCGGGTAAAGAAAGCGTTTTTTGCATCATCAATTCCTCCTGCCCAGGGAAGGGCAAGGGCGGGATTGATAATCGACAGGACGCTGTCCCAGAGCATCACCAGGCTGTAGCCCAGGATTATCGTGTAGTAGGTAATGATCACGAAGGCAACCGCCGACAACCACCAGCCTACAAACCGGTATTTGCCCAGTATTCTTCCGAAGGCACCGGGAGGGCTGTTCTGTGACCAGTGTCCAACCGCGTATTCCATAATCAGAAGCGGCAGCCCGATTGTCAGCATGGCAACGAAATAAGGAACCAGAAAGGCCCCGCCGCCGCCCGAATACAGCTTATAAGGAAACGCCCAAAGATTTCCCAGCCCTACCGCCGAACCGATGGCCGCTAAAATAAATGCCATGCGCCCGGCCCAATGTTCACGCCTCTGCATACACTTCCTCTCTATATCCGGCAACGCCGGGGAATCAAGGATTAAGGTTCAAGAAATTAAAACCAGTCTGAGCGGTTCTGAGTGGATGAGTTGCTCAATGCCTTGAAGGCAGAAGGGTCGAAGCAATTGGGTGGAATACCCGCCGCGGTATTTCACCCAATTGCTGAGATTCTTCAGCTCCAAGACATTGTGCAAATCGCCGCGAGAGAATCGCACAGTTTAGGTAGAAGACAAAAAATCTGTGTAAGAGATAATACAAAAGAGCGTGCATTTTTCGACAGAGGATCTGAACTTCTTTAATTTACTACCTACGCTTTTTGTCCCGACTCGCAACGGCGCCGTTTAGAACTCCTGCTTCTTCTGCAGCCAACGCTCAGCTTCGATAGCGGCCATGCATCCGCTTCCCGCAGCAGTTATGGCCTGACGGTACTTGTCATCCTGTACGTCTCCCGCCGCGAAAACCCCCTCTATAGAGGTGACCGTAGAATCGGCCTCCGTTATTATATAGCCCTTTGCGTCGGTCTTGAGCTGGCCCTGAATAAATGATGTGTTGGGAATGTGTCCTATCGCCTCAAAAGCTCCCGAAACTTCAAGGGTGCTCAACTCTCCTGTTTTGACATCCTTTAGCCTGATCCCGGTCAGATGCTCTGTTCCCAGAAACTCATCCACAACCTTGTTCCACAAGATCTCGATCTTTGGGTGCTCCAGGGCCCTTTTTTCCATGATCTTACTGGCCCTCAACTCATCCCGGCGATGAATCATGTAGACCTTGGAACCAAACTGGGTAAGATGATTCGCCTCCTCGACCGCCGAATCCCCTCCCCCGATCACGGCAAGAGGTTTGTTCCGAAACACGGGCAAAGCACCGTCGCATACGGCACAAGCCGAAATACCTTTTCCCCACAGCTCCTTTTCCGAATCAAGCGGCAGTCGTCTTGCTGTAGCCCCGGTGGCGATTATCAACGACTTTGTCTCATATGTTGAGCCACTCATGGAGGTGACCTTAAAAGGATATGCGCTCAGATCCACATCCGATACATCCTCCATAACCATCTCGGTCCCAAAGCGGTTTGCCTGCTCACGCATGTTAGCCATCAGCTGCTGTCCGTCGATGCCTTCCGCAAACCCCGGAAAATTCTCCACAACCCCCGTAGTCATCAGCTGCCCTCCCGGCATTCCTCCGGACTGAAACCCTTCGAAAAGAAGCGGATACATCCCGGCGCGAGATGCATATACCGCGGCGGTAAAGCCCGCCGGGCCCGATCCGATTATAATCATTTCCTTAGACATAAAGGCCTCCATTTGTTGTTTTCCAGACTCAGCAAGCGTGTAATTATTACAGGAATATAAAATTTTTCAGAATAAAAGCCTACCCCTCCCACAAAGCTTACGAAAATTAGACACGATGGATCGGCGCAGGCAAAAGGGTGCCGTGATGAGTCTAATGAAGATTTACATCACCCAAAAGAGCTTTTGAAGTGCCCCAAAGCGATTTAGTGGTACACGAATTTATCGTACGGAGCCCAAACGATGAATGTAAGTGTCCAAATGGTGAATGTAAGTGTACAAATGACGATTTGCAGCGTCCAAATGGCCTTTTTAAGTCTCCAAATGCTTTTTTACATCGAGCAAACGCATACTTGCAGTGTCCGGATGCTCAGTTACAGTGTCCAAATGGAAATTGGCGACGCCCAGTCGACGGTTACATCGGGCAAATGCAAATTTGCAATGAGCAAATCGCTCTTCTCAACGCACTCATGCGTTTTGGAGGCAGGAAAACGTCGGTCGCAACATCCAAAAGCGATTTGGAAACGCCCAGAAGCGAAGTGGCGGCATCCAGACGCGAAATGGAAGGCGCCCTTTTGTTAGGCACTGAAGTGTCTGGAGGAAACCATGGATTAAACCGGTGTACGATAATTACCAACCGAAACGGCTCCAGGCGAAGCTTTGCTACCAAACCTCCTCTTCCACTGCTTCGGTATGCAGAGAGTCGGAAAATTGGTAATCGGGGCTGGTGATATTCTGCAAGAACTGATTATCGTATAAGGAAAGCAGGTAAGAGAACGCCTCCCATATCACGTCGGCCGATCCATCCAAATAGCGCCGCAGCCAGAAACCGAATATCTGATCCGACCGATAGCTTACCCTCTCATCGATATCCGATCGAAAATCATCATAACGATCGGACAACCAGGGAATAGCATGAAATTCTTCATCTGAAAACGCACTTTTATAGGCATGCGCCTCGGCTGATATGTCTTTGACATTCGTGAGATATACGTAGCACAAGGCATAGAGCCTGGTTATATCACGGAAACAGTTTTCGTAGATTTTGCGATAGGTAACACCGCGAACGGTATACTCCGGCGAGGGGATGAGATTGTCTATACCCCAGCGGATGATTTGTGGATTGATGTGAGCAAACGGACTATCTTCCGTACTCCCCATTGATACACTATGGCCTGAAATCTTTTCCCAAACGCCCCAGGTGCTTAAACCCATTTGCCCGCAGTCGGGAATAAAAAACTTCAAAAGATTGCTCATCTCGGTAAACTTCAACAAATCATGCTCAAAACGTCCGGTTGTAATATCCCCCAGTGATAATCTGTTGCTGATTGAAGTCCACGACGTAAAATCGTACTTCTTACTCGTCAGCAGCCACCATTTAGCGGTTAAATTTGCGGCCGCCGGTCCCCAATGCGTGGGTGCATCCAGAATTTCTTTGACTCGTTCGGGTATAGGCGTGGAAAGGCCCCTTTTGCGTGTCGATTCCTCATATTCATGATACGCTTCCCGCATTCCGCACCACCTTTTATTTCGCCAACGCCTCTCGGCCTTATACAGCAACAGGGACGGGTTTGCCGGATCCAAACGCGACATAACGGTAACTGCGGTACGGATCTCTGGGTTGCTTTTTTCATTAATACCTAAGCGAATAACATCATCCAGGATAGTACGCATGTTGTCTTCCGAAATATAGACCGCTAATGGGCTCTGATAGTAGCGGCCGGCTTTAATATTCCAAAGCGTATCACACATCCCCCCTTGAGAAAGAGCCTCCCGCAGTCTAAAATAAGCCGTGGCACTGTTTCCCGATTCGTTAACAAGTTTTTGAGCCTTGTTGTGATTTACGACCAGATATTTAGCCGAAAGCCTGAGATTATCTACTTTCTCCCTGTAGTTTTTAATCTCTTTTACTTCCCTGAATACCGTGCGTGCCTTTCCCTGCTCTATCATTTGCTCCCAATCACGCATTTTTTTCTCTGTTACAATGACCGGAAGTTTCACCTTTTGAGCAAAAAGTGTGGAGATTTGACCTTTCCATTCATTGAAGGTCAATACCAAAGAAAGCAGCAGGATAAACGCTATAAACCCTCGAATCAGGTTTATTCCGATTCTCGTATAGAGAACAATCTTTTGAAATCCCGGTCCAGCTTTGCGCTTCAACAGATTCAGCATCCATCCCCAGAACGGGATCAGGACGATTCCGGTGATCAATAAAAAGGTTGCGAAGAATACTTTGGCCACTCTGGGCACTTCGTCCGGTTTTGCATTTATCATTTCAACGGCCAATATGAATATGCCTACGGCCGTTGCCGACATCACCAGGCGGGCGAGAATTTTAAGTATAAGCAGTGGTAGTTTAGGTTTCATTTATAACACTCGTTTGTTGCACCCAAAACCGCGGTTTGATTATGCCTGAACTTGTTTGTGTCTAAGAGATGTATTTCGTAGGATCTTCCACCCCGGCCTCTTCAAATCCCTTGCGCCGGATGATACAGCTGTCACACTGTCCACAGGCAAGCCCTTCCGGACTGGGATCGTAGCAGCTGTGGGTTATACCGTAATCCATACCCAGGGATGTTCCAAGTTGGATTATTTCGGATTTATGAAGATTGATAAGAGGTGTATGGATCGAGAGTCGTCTGCCCTGCACACCGGCCTTTGTCGACAGGTTGGCAGCCTTTTCATAGGCCTTGATAAACTCGGGACGGCAATCGGGATATCCCGAATAATCGATCGCGTTCACTCCTATGATTATATCTGTGCACTGAAGAACCTCAGCCCATCCGACCGCGAAAGAAAGAAAAATGATATTGCGGGCAGGCACGTATGTGTTTGGGATCTCATCGGAGGATTCGGTCTTTCGACCTTTGGGAACATCAATGTCGGAGGTAAGCGAACTTCCGCCGAAAGCGCGCAAATCGATTCTTACAGTCCGGTGGTCCACCGCTCCGCAGAAGCCGGCCACCTTCTGGGCGCATTCCAGCTCAATTCTGTGCCGCTGTCCGTATTCAAAACTCATCGCGTATATTTCGTACCCGTCACTACGGGCGACCGCACAACAGGTCGCGGAATCAAGCCCTCCGCTCAATAATACCACGGCTTTTTTCATAACTCTCCCCTATACTCCACGCTTTTGGGGCTCCCAGATAAACTTATGGATTTGAAGTCCTAATCTTACCGGGGCCCTGTCCGATATAATCCAGTTGACAAGGTCTTTAGGTGCCAAAGATTGTAAATTGGGTGAAAACAGTATTGTACATTTATCTATAAGGTCACGGCTCTTAACAAATCCAAGGGCCCAATCGAAATCGGCTTTTGATGATATCACAAACTTCAGCTCATCAGATGATCTTAGATCATCCAAATTTTTAACCAGAAAAGAATCCACCTGTCCGCTGTCGGGACATTTAACGTCCACGATTCGGATACAGTCGCCGGGAAGCGCCGAGATATCAAAAGAACCGTTGGTCTCTACCATCACGGTGAAATCGTTTTGAATCAGCAGGCTGCAAAGAAGCGGCGTCTCGTCCTGAAGAAGCGGTTCACCTCCGGTGATCTCAACCAAAGGTATAGCCTGCTCTTTGGCAAGACAGACTAATTGGTCGACCGAATAGTCCTCTCCCTCACAATCGCAGGCGTACGGGGTGTCACACCACCGACATCTAAGGTTGCAACCGGCAAGCCTTATGAAAAAACACCTTCGTCCGGTGAGTGTGGACTCCCCCTGAATACTGGAGAATGTTTCACATACCTTAAGCATCTTCGAAATAGGCGGCACAGTTTCCCGGTGTCTCGTATACCTCTACTTTCGACACCCGACACTGTTGGTCGGCAAGTTCTTTCTTCAATTCGTTGTAAATATAGCAGGCGATGTTCTCCGATGAGGGATTGATATCCTGCAGTGCCAAGACTTCATTCAGATCCACATGATCCAGGTTATCGGTCACCTTTTTGAGTGCCGATTTTAATCTTTTAAAATCTATTCCGATCCCCAGCTCGTTTAGTTTATCGCAGCGCACGTAGCCGCGAACCAGCCAGTTATGTCCGTGAAGGTTTTCACAGGGGCCGTTATAGTTAAGCAGTCGGTGGGAAGCTGAAAAGCTGATTTCCGAAGAAATCTCAAACATACTCATTTTCCTCTTTTCTTAAAGATATGAAAGAGCCTCTGAACCGCTCCTTCGGTGAGCGATTGAATATCAGGGCCTTTTATGATTTCATATTACCTTAACTGAGCGTTTCTGAGCAAATCACCGCGAGAGAATCGCTCAGTACAGGTAATATAAGGACAATTCATCGGATTTCCGATTATTTTTCGTGACGTGCGATAGAATTTGTTTAAAAACAATTCTCCGGGGGTTCATTTACCGCCTTTTTTGATCGCCCACAGAAAATATATAAGTTCATCGCCTAAAATCCTTACAAACTCATAATGTAATATGACGATACGCAAAACAATTACGTATTTTTATCAATTACCGTTTTTTTAATTTTGAAAAGTATCCTTTTGGACAGCCACAGTTGCCGGAAGAAAAAAAATCTACCGTACTACGCATTTTAGACGTAAACTGCAATCGCCTGCGTGAAGCTCTCAGAGTATTGGAAGAGTATGTCAGGTTCGTTGTGAACAACTCTGAGACAGCGAATATTCTGAAGCAGTTGCGCCATTCGCTGCGGCTTTTTGAAGACGAATGTAACAGAAGCGAACTGATAATATCTCGCGACACGAAAACAGACCCGTTTGCCCGGGAGACAAAGCCGATTGAAATGATGCGAACCTCTCTTCGGGACGTTCTCATCGCAAACTGTAAGCGCGCTCAGGAAGCCGCCCGCGTTCTTGAAGAGTACGTGAAGATTACCCAATATGCCCAGGCGGCCGTTCATGCCAAGACATTGCGCTTTGCCTTGTATGATGCGGAGAAAAACCTGATGGAGCTTATCGATAATGAGTAAGAAGAAAAAAGAAAAAAAACCAACCCCCGCTCCAAAAGCCCAGCTCGGAGATGAAATCTGGGGAATTATTTTCATGGCGGTTGGATTTCTGGTGTTCTCTTCTCTTATTTCGTCGCTTATTCACGGCCACGACAATATTCTGGGACCGCTGGGAAGAAGAATGGCAGCGGGGCTGTTTACCCTTTTCGGTACAGTACCGTCCTTTATCGTTCCAAGTGGTATCCTTTTGATCGGCGTATCCCTTTTTCGCGGTACCGCCCTTTATTTGAAAACTTTTGTAATCTGGACAATCATAACGATTGAGATATGTGTCCTCTTTGCGATTCATCATCTTCCGGTGATCACTACCCTCGATACTTTCAGTCGCAATCTGATCGGACATATAATCACCTATGGGCTGCACTACGTCTTCGGCCGACACACATTCGGCCCATATTTCCTGTTCGGTTTCGCCTTGCTTATTACCCTGGCGGTGAGTTTTAATATCGATGTAAAAGCCACGCTTAAATGGATTGGGGCCTACGCGGCACTCTTTTTTCGAAACATATTCGACCATCTGAAGAACTTCGGCTTAAAGATTGGATCGGCTTTCAACCGCGATCCCGAAGAAAAAAAGAAGATCGCTCCGCCTCCGATAAAGGAAAAGGCGTCCAAGATAGAGATCACCAATACAGACAAGCAGGTCGAGGTCGAGAAGGCACAACATACGCAAGAGCAGCCGGCAGGCGAAGAGCCCTCCCTGGAGCCCTCCACGGAGAATCTCGAGGAAGTGGGCAAAAAGATCCTTGAAGAGCAGCTGGCGCAGTTTCGCGCCAAACGAAACGCACCCATTAAGATCACTACGATGGATGAGGACGGTATCGATGAGATAGATGAAGAGGATGAAGAAGAGGACATGGGAACCGAACAGGCCGCCCTGCTTGATCCCGAGATGATGAGTGGTGATTACGAGGAATTCTGCCGGGTGGCACCCGAGCAGCAGGAAAAGCCCTCTCGCCCCCCCAAAATTTATAAGGTGCCTTCACCCAGGGTAATCCCCGATCCCCCGTCCCTTTCAAGCTATATCGATCGGGAGATGATCGAGAGAAATTCTCAGACACTGGAAAAAACGCTTCTTAATTTCGGAGTCGAAGGAAAGGTCATAAACGTAAGCCCCGGTCCTATCGTTACACGCTACGAGATAGAGCTTGCTCCGGGAGTAAAGATCAGCAAGGTGGTCAACCTTCACGATGATCTGTCGATGGCGGTCGGCGGGAAGAAGATTCGTATTCAGGCACCGATTCCCGGAAAAGCCGCGGTTGGAATCGAACTGCCTAACGACGAAATGGAAGTGGTGTTTTTCAAGCATATACTGGATTCGGAGATTTTCAAAAAGACCAAGGCGGAAATTCCGGTTATAATCGGAAAGAACATCTCCGGCGCCCCTTACGTGACCAATGTGAGAAAGATGCCTCACCTGCTTATTGCCGGTCAGACTGGTTCGGGAAAGAGTGTGTGTATCAACTCCCTTATCTGCAGTCTTCTGATGACGCGTAAGCCGGATGAACTTCGCCTGATTCTGATCGATCCCAAGAAGGTGGAGCTTTCTATATATGAAGGTATTCCCCACTTGATGGCGCCGGTTGTTACGGAAAGCAAGGAAGCGGTAAAGGCTCTTCAGTGGGGCGTGATGGAGATGACCAGACGCTATCGTATGCTTGCCAAGGTTCACGCTAGAAACATCGACTCCTTCAACAAAAAGATAGAGGAAAAGAGCATTAAGCCTGGTGTGTTGTCGGAGCAGGACAATAAACCTTTACCGTTCATCGTTATCCTGGTTGACGAATTGGCCGATCTGATGATGACCGCATCCAAGGATGTGGAAGGACTCATTCAGCGCATAGCGCAGCTTGCACGTGCCGTTGGCATTCATCTGATTGTTGCCACCCAAAGACCGTCGGTCGATATCATTACCGGGCCGATTAAGGCGAATCTCACATCACGAATAGCCTTTCGAACCATTCAATCGACCGATTCGCGAACCATTCTGGGACATGTAGGTGCGGAGAAGCTTCTGGGTCGGGGGGATATGTTGTTTTTGCGCAATGGAGCCCCGGAGATTGAACGTTTTCACGGCGCTTTCATTTCAGAGGAAGATGTCGAGAAGATTGTCGAATCGATAAAGGCTCAGGAAGTAGAAGTAGAGAAGATCGACAGCTTTGAAGAGGTCATGAACGATTCGCCCGATGCCGCGAGCGTTGGAGATGAAGGATCATCGGGAGGCGATGATCGGGATGAGCGTTTTGAAGAAGCCGCCCGCCTCATAGTAAGTATCGGCCAGGGATCGACCTCACTTCTTCAGCGTCGTTTGAAACTTGGCTACGCCAGAGCGGGGCGAATAATGGATGATCTTCACAACGCGGGCATAGTCGGTCCTCAGGAAGGAAGTAAAATGAGAGATGTGCTTATCCGCCCCGAGGAGCTGGAGGCATATCTTGCACAGCTTGCGCCCTGACCGAGGCATTGAGGCAAACCGAATCCCGTGTGTTTTCCAATAAGGAGAAAAAGGTGAATCTACGTTTTGGTTACAAATCTGCTTTTATCGCCATACTTGTCGTAGTGACAGCTATAAGCAGCGCGTTTGCTCAAACAGAGGAACATCCGTTAATTATTAAGGCACGAAAGCAGTATGCTCCCAACAAGGGAATCCATATGACTTTCGATCTTTCTATTTACTGGGCTGTCAGAGAGGTTACCCAAGAGAAAAAAGGCGTTCTTTTTGTATCCCCGGGTGATAAGTTCAGGGCAGAAGTCGGTCAGACGATATGGGTGTCGGACGGACATACATACTGGCAGTACAGCAAAGCCGCCAATCAGGTAATAATAAAGGATCTTCTGGACGTGGATTTATCGATGCATCCTTCTCAAATGCTGCAAAACTATTTGAACAAGGGCACATTTACCTTTGTAGGTGAAGACAACAATCTATCTCGATTCTCATGGAAAGCCCAAAACGGCTCCTCCACCGAATCTCTGGATTTATGGATAAACAACAAGAAAGCCACCATTGAGAAAATTAAAGTTGTGGACCGAAGCGGCAATGTCAGCACCTACACATTCAAAAAATCCAGATTCGACATAGACATTCCTGAAAAGACTTTTTCTTTGACAATTCCCGAGGGAGCAAATGTCCTTGACACCCGTGAATAAGAAAGCAGGCTCCGAGCAATTTTTTATCGGGCATAGGCCCCGAACTAAATATTCAAACCCGCGCGATTTACGGTCGTTTAGCCGTCGGGTTTGCTTATGCGCCGCCGTTTTTTTAAACGCTTTAGCAGCCAACGCTCAGACAAGTGAAATCTCGGGCAACGAAATACGCTCGTTTGCAGGACAGGGCGATACCCTGTGGCTGTCCACTACAAAAGGCCTCGATTATACAACCGATGCCGGGCGCGATACGGTTCTCTGGGAAAATATAGCCGATTATGATTCCTGGCCGTTGGTTTTCGAAAACGGACGTATGCTGGCCGTGGTGCTTAGCAGTATCGACCGGAACACAAACGATTTGCGGCTGTATACTGACGGACAAACCGAAAGAAGGATCAACCTCGGGTATAATGCTGATGAAACATACAGTATCGGTGATGAAGAGGTCCCGGCCGATTTTCAGACATATCAGGCGATCTGGTCTTCCGGTTTTTTCTGGGCGGCATCGGCCGACGGCGGTCTGCTTCGCCTGGATTCAACCGGCAGCGAAAAGATCGTTTTCTACCCGGGACTAAATAAAGCCGCCTTTCTCCCCAAACAATTTCCGCCCGACACCCTGAGCCGGTTCCCCGATACGAACCTGACGGTTTTGAGTTTAGCCGCCGACAGGCAGGGTGATATATGGGTGGCAAGCCACGGCAGTTTCTGGCATTTCTCCCTTTCGGATACTCAATGGACCCAAATCCCCGATATTCCTCAGGAAAATGCACGCTACCTGACGGTGGGGGTGAATCGCTACGGCAGCTCCGAGGCCGTTTACGCCACAGCCGTAACCAAGACCGCCGATACCAGCTTTTATCGTCTTTCGGTGGACACGGGCGAGGCTCGTATAGGATCTATCGATTCCCAGGACTGGCGCCGGGTACTTCTAAATCCGCCCGCGGACGTAAGCTTTGCCCCAAACAACAGGATGTTTTTGCTTAACGACAACAGAATCTTTCTATACAGCGACACATCCGGCTCTACTCTTACCGAAGAAACCGCTGGAAGCGTGTTTTTGAATGCTATTATCGACGCTTCCGATGTTCAAACCATAGATATCAGAGATATTGCGTTTTTTACCACCCAAAGCGACACTCTCTTATGGATTGCATCCAACCGGGGGCTTTTTCTGTCGAGAAACCCTCTGAGCACTCAACCCGTCTTCGAGCATTTCTACCGTGAATTCCAAGTAGAGGGTGATTTGTCCGAAGTCTACGCGGCACCTGGAATCATCAACAGCGCGACGGCTCCGGCGATGTTTGTGTACAAGATCGCCCCGGATGATCGGGCTACAATCGATATCTACGACTGGAATATGGATCATGTAATCCGTATCAATCAGCCCAAGGAAGGTTCGAAACTGCCGACCTGGGACGGCACGTTGGGTAATAACGGTGACAAACCTGTTGCTCCCGGAGTTTATTATTTCAAGGTTCACACGGAAAAGGGGAAACGTGCGTTTGGAAAAATTGTGGTGGCGCGCACTCGATAAACGCTTGACAATTCTTTTTTTGGCGATACCGCTGTTTTTAGCCCCATCATCGGCGGCAAATCACGGCGGAATTTCGGGAGCATACTTACGCAACCCGGTGGGAGCAAAAGCCGCCGGTATGGGTGGGGCTTTTTCGGCATCGCCGGACTACTTGGCAACCTGGTGGAATCCCGCCGCACTCGCGGACGTGCAAAACAAGACACT
>CAZPHU010000087.1:0-16623 GCA_964586285.1 uncultured Fibrobacterota bacterium
TTTATCTCTCGCAGCAGTGAGTCGTATAAAAAAAGGTTTCCATTTATCTCCTGCAGAGTGTAATGCAATGGCAGAAACGTTTTTTTATCTCCTGCACCTGTGTAATCGGAGAAAAAACGTTTGGTTTATCTCTCGCAGCAGTGAGTCGTATAAAAAAAGGTTTCCATTTATCTCCTGCAAAGTGTAATGCAATGATAGAAACGTTTTTTTATCTCTCGCAGCCGTGTAATTGGAGAAAAAACGTTTGGTTTATCTCTCGCAGCCGTGTAACGGTCGAAAAACCGTCCGGTTTGTCTCCTGCAGCCGTGTAACGGTCAAAAAACCGTCCGGTTTATCTCCTGCAGCCGTGTAACGGTCAAAAAAACCGTTCGGTTTATCTCCTGCAGCCGTGTAACGGTCAAAAAAACCGTTCGGTTTATCTCCTGCACGATAGTCTACCACAGACGTTTCCGTTTTTTGCCGACAAGCAGCTCATGAGTCTCATCCAGCAGATCCGGGATGTTTAACCCCAGCGGGCAGCGGGGAAGACAGGCGCCGCATCGTGTGCATGCCGGCGATTGCCGGCCGGGAAACCAGTCGCCGGCGTTTCCAAGAAGGTTGTAGCGCATCTTGCCGAATTCTGTCATGTCGTATGTCGTCGCCAGATTACGTAATCGAAGGATTTCCGGAATCGCGACCTGATGTGGACAGGGCATGCATTCGAAACAGATCGAACAGAAGCTGTCTCCCAGAATCTCACGTTGGCGCGATTGCCATCTCTGCAATGCCTCCCTCTCCGATTCTCTCAGCCGAGTCGGCTCCGAGAACGCGGGCAGATGGGCCGCGAAATCATCGGGGTTACGGGCCCCTACCGCCAGTGTGCTCACCTGCGGTTGGCTGATAAGCCATCGGTGGGCCAGTGTCAGAGGATCGTGCGGGGCGCATACCTCACGAAGCTTTTTGGTGGGGGAGTAAAGCATACCCGATTTCTCCGACGGAGACAGTATCAGTACGCCAAGATCCTTTTCGTGGGCATATCGAACGGTTTGGGCATTACGTTGGTAGGTGAACCAGTAGAGCAGACTAACCGCCGAGAAAAGACCGGAGTCGATGGTCGCCATGATCAGCTCGGGCTCGCCGTGGCTCGAAAAGGCGGCATGTGAAACTACACCCTCATCGACGGCATCGAGTATCCCTCGAGCACATCCGCGGCTGCCTAAAGCCTTCTCCATGGTGTGGGGGGAATTGATCCCGTGCACGTCCACTATCTCGATATGATCGGTTTGCATGCGCCGGCATGCTTCGTCAATCTGCCTGCGGGTTTCGTCCCGGTCTGTTTCGGCACCGATTTTTGTAGTGATCACGAATTTATCGCGTCCGACCTCCCGCAGCCCCAGGCCCACCAGCCGCTCGCTGTTGCCGTAGCCCCGGGCCGTATCGATATGATTTATACCCAGTTTGGCCGCCGCTTGAATAGTCTCTACCGCATTACGCTCGCCCCTGTCTTTTTGCCGCGGTTTGCAATCTTCTTCTTTAAACGGAATACGCATCGCACCAAAGGTAAGGGCCGAGAGCCTGTATTCGGTCTTTCCGAATCGTCTATACACCATTTTCTTTGGTCTTCTTTTGTCGCACCAATTCCTCCGCGTGCCGACGGGATATGGTGGATTCGCTTCCCAACATGCGCGATATCTCATCCACCTTCTCCTCCCGGGTGAGTTTCTTCACTCTGGTCACCGTGCGGGAATCGGTATGTTCCTTAAATACATGGAAATGATCTTGGGCGGTGGAGGCGATCTGATGAAGATGGCTGATACAGATTACCTGATGTGAATCACTCAGCTCCACCAAAGCTTTGGCAACTTCCCCGGCCAGCATGCCGCCAATACCGGTATCGATCTCATCGAAGATAAGCACCGGGATTTGGTCCTTATCGGCCAGGACCGTCTTTATAGCCAGCATCAGACGGCTTATCTCACCGCCGCTGGCGGTCTTCTCCAGGGGCAGAAACGGCTCGCCCGGGTTTGTACGCACCCGAAATGCTGCATCTTCGATCCCGTGGGGCGTCAGATCTTGCGTGGGGATAAATGCCGTCTTCAATTCGCCTTTCACAAATCCCAAACGCGACATCCTGGCGCTTATCGCCCGATCAAACTCCGCCGCCGCCCGACGCCTGCCGGCGCTCAGCTGCTCGGCGGCCTTGCGACACGCCTCTTGCGACTCCTCCAAACGCCGCGCCAGCTGCCCCCGGTCGCTCTCAATGTTTTCCAGCGAATCCAGATCCAGCTTGAGCTGATCGCGCCTGGCGATAAGCCCCGCAAAGTCGGTAAGATACTTTTTCTTCAGACGCTGGATCTTTGCCAGCCGCATGTTGAGCTGATCGAGGCGGTTTGGATCAGTCTCGATCGAATCGCCGTAGGAGGCGCAGAAACGGTCAAGCTCGGCGATCGTCTCCATCGCCCGGGTGACTTCCTCTATCCAGGGAGAGGCCGTCGGGTCGAACTTACGCAGGACCTCCAGATTCTTACGTATCTGATTGAGTCCCCGCTCGATCGACACACCATGAGCCCCGTCGATCGTCTCCCTGATCGCGGCGATACTCTGAACCCTGTCGGTACTGGAGGACAGCAGCGATATCTGCTGCTCAAGCTCCTCCTCCTCATCCTGTCTGAGATTCAAAGAGGCAAGCTCGTTGTGCTGAAACTCGATCAGGTCCTTTCTCTGCGCCATCTCGGCGGCCCTGCGCTCGTGTCCGGCAAGCGCTTCACGGGCGTCGTAATAGGTCTCGAAGAGCTTCAGATAGGCGTTAAGAAAGGGCGCGACTTCCGGAAGACTGTCTATGATATCCCGCGCAGCATCACCCCTGAGAAGCGACTGGTGTTCGTGCTGGCCGTGAAGATCAACAAGATATTCGCCCAAAGACTTGATCGTAGCCAGAGGCACAGGTATCTGATTGATATAACACCGGTTTCGTCCCGACTTGTTTATCGTCCTGCGAATGATAAGCTGACCCTCGGACTCCTCTATCTGATTATCTTTCAAGATCTCACCAACGGCATTGGGCATCTGATCATCAAACTCGAAAACCCCGGTGACCTCCGCCTCATCACAACCGCTTCGAACCATCTCAAGCGATGCCCGCTCTCCAAGCACCAGGCCGATCGCGCCGATCAGAATCGATTTACCCGCCCCGGTCTCACCGGTAAAAACGGTAAACCCCCGGGAAAAACTGATGCGCATCTGATCGATAAGTGCAATGTTTTTGATCAGCAATTCTCTGATCATGGTTATCTGTCTCCGGAATAACGTTTATTGCTTCCCCAGTCCAGCTTGCGGCGCAACAGTTCGAAATAGGTAATCTCCGCAAGTTGTATCAGGCAGGTCTGATCGCCCTCGTAGCTTATTATCACCTCATCCTCCCCCTCAAGCGTTGTGCTCTGAAGTCCGTCTGCGCTCAGAAGCAGATCGGGATTCTTCTCCTTGATCAGAAGCCTGATAGGCCTGTCGGAGGGAAGCACCAGGGGGCGCTCGGTCAGGGAGTGGGGACAGATCGGTGTGACCAGAAAGGCCCTGAGGCTGTGTTCCACGATCGGACCGCCGGCAGCCAGCGAGTAGGCGGTCGAGCCGCTGGGAGTGGCCACAATCAGCCCGTCGGCGCGAAAATCGGTGATGAAGTCGTCACCGTACCAGGCCGAAACCGATGTCAGCTTGGCGGTCTTGTAGCGGTTTACGAAGACGTCATTGAGGGCGTGAAACGTATGAATCGTCTCACCCCGGCGTATCACCCTGGCCTTGACCACCATGCGGCTGATTGTGCTGTACTGTCCCTTGATTATTCGGTTGAGATTTACTTCCAGTTTGTCCGGATCGATATCGGTCAAAAATCCCAGGCCTCCCAGGTTTATTCCGATGATCGGCTTTTTGGTAAAGCGCGACATGTGCGCAACGGCCAGAAAGGTTCCGTCACCGCCGACGGAGATAAGCGCATCGCTTCGTTCGATAAGCTCCTTCTCCGATTCCGCCCGCATCGCCCCCTGAGGAAGCTGTTTGACAAGCCCGGGGTGAAAGACCATGGAAAGCCGGTAATTTTCCGACCACCTCTGAAGCTGAGCGAGGACCTTTTTTACCTGATCGGATTGTTTGAAGGCGACGACGCCAAAAGAATTTATTTGATTCATGAATCCTGGCCTGCTTTTAGGTTCGGTATTGGCAGAGGCTCTTGAGCATCTGCTCAAATTGCGGCCACCTGGCCGCAAGAGCCTCATCGTCAATCTTGGTCTCCCCCTGACAGTGCAGCCCCGCCGCGGTGCAGGGGCCGGTGAAAGAGACCGGAAGCTTCTGGTCCAGATCGAATCCGTCTGCCTGCTTCGCCCCGTCAATCACCATCCCGTCGGGCATCTCGCCGTGACGGCCGCCGATAAGCCGAACACAGTAAAGCATCTGCTCTATCGGATCGGGCCGGTCATTGCGCAGGTCCTCCAGGGCCCGAAACACCGACTGGCCCGCCGCAAAAGTCGACAGCACTATCATCGCCGGCAAGTAGCGGCGGTAATGAAAAAGCGGTGTGCACTCGGTTTTTCGTCCCACAAGCTTGAAACGCTGAAGCTGCACGATCGCGGTCTTGCCAAAAGAGGTCTGTTGGCTGTCCTGAATACCGCACTTGCAGCCCATCTTACGAATATATGATAATGTAGCGCTGTTCCACGACTCCAGAGGCATATTTGCGATCACCAATCCGCCTTTTTGGACAAGCGATTTGGCCACAAGAAGCGTGGCACCCAGAATATCGTCCCCGGGCAGTTTCACATCGACGGTTTTTTTCTTTTCATCAAGCCCCGTAAATATCACCGCAACGGTATAAGACTGCTTGGCCTCGATCTTTTTCTTCTGCTGCATCATTCGGATTCGACGGGCCAGCGGATCACTCTCCTTAAGAGGCGCATTGCTTTTGACGGTCAAATCATAGCCGAACAGCTCCGCGATATGACGAAGCGGACTGGAAAAGATATACTCGACGGTAAAAGTCAGCGGCTTTTTTGCCCCTATGGCCAGTCCCAGAAAGGCATGAATTTCGTTTTGACCGATCGTGTCGGATGCCGGCGTGAGCGATTCAAACGGCTCCAGGGATAAGGCGGTGGTACCGTCCATCTCGCGGGTTTCGATCTTGCACCCCACCTTGCGGGCAAGTCGCTGCCAGCTTTTTATACGCGATGCCGGAATTTCATCCAAACCGATCGTCTTTCCCATCCCCAAAAGCATAAACACGCTAAGCTCCGGGAAGGGGATCTCCTGGTAGGGGAGCTTGATGTAGGACCCACCGTCCTGAGCGCGGGGGGCGGCGGTACGTGCGTCTTCCTCTTTTTGTATCTCAAGGCTTGCCCCGAATCGCTCATCCCATTGGTCGAATATCGGCGCATCGTTTACGGGGCCGATTTTTACCGGACGGTCGGCGGTGAGGGCAAAAATCAGGGTTAGAAAGTAGTAGTCCGGATTGGGAGGCAGCTCCACCCTCCCTTGCATATTCTTTGCGGGTTTGACTGTTAACACTGACTCAGATCCTTTCTCGAGCGGAAAACCCACTATCACGCAGCAGCTCGGCGGCCCTTCGGGCGGTCTCGGCCGATTCGAACCCCAGGCGAATCGTTCCACCTTCCCCCTCCCGCACTTTCAGAACCTCTATATCCTTTATATTGATGTCTTTTTGGGCGATCGTGTTGGCGATCGAGGCTATGATCCCGGGCTGATCCCTGGTCATCACCAAAACCTCGTGAAGCGCGGAGATAAAACCCTTGTTTCGGGACGGAATCGAGGCGCGGGTTTGGGAGGCCGAATCAAACACGTCCTTCAGCGAATCGGTCTTAAGCTGCTCTTTCATCCGATTAAGCTCCTGGATACACCTGTCAAGCACCTGATCCACGACATCCTTGTTGGTAAAAAGGATATCATGCCACATCCGGTAAGGCGAGGATGCTATTCGCGTCAGATCCCGAAACCCCCCGGCCGCAAGCGAGAGTGTGCCCGGATAACACTCCTCGGTTTTGCGCGCCACGTTTACCAGTGCGACGGCCAGAAGGTGCGGTACGTGGCTGACGGTCGCGGCGATACAATCGTGTTTGTCGGGTGCCAGGAAAACATGACGGCTTCCCAGGTAATGGTCCACAAACTGAGCGAACCCCTGTTCCAGCTCGTCGGGTTGTTGCCCGCGGGGAGTGATCACATAGATGGCATTCTGAAAAAGGTAGGGGTCGCCGGCTGAGGGGCCGCTTTTTTCCGATCCGGCCATGGGATGCCCTCCTATAAACCGAACGTGGGAGGGGAGGATAGAAGCGGCAAGCTCGGTGATCTCCTTTTTAGTACTGCCCACATCCGTGACAATAAGCCCTTGGGGACAGTTCATGGCAGACAGCTTCTTAAGGCACTCCTGGATGACCAGTATGGGCGAACAGATGACCAGCAGATCGGTTCTTTGGACGACTTCCCCGAGGTTGTCGTATCCGTACCCCTCGTCGATCGCGCCGATTTCTAGGGCAGTTTGGACTGCCCGGGAAGAGGACAGTCCGATTATTCTGCCTTTGAATCCGGTAGCTTTAAGGGCCAGACCAAATGATCCGCCCAGAAGACCTACGCTGTAGATAGTAATAGTTTGAGGCTGCAACATGCTCATACAAATTTCTTTACTCGAGTGATACAAATTCCCAAACAACACTCCTGCTTACAAGGAAAATGGGCAGAGGGACCGGTGGTCGGGAAAGGCTCTTTCGTCGCTTTCCGGTCCTTTGTCCTGCATGGGAGGGTTGGTTTCGGAATGTCCGTTAACATACTTGGTGAGTATGCAATTTCTGAAAGTTCTTTAAAACCTGATAAAAATACATTGTTTCAAATTCTCGGTTTTGCCGCCGGGGGAACGGATATTGCTAAGCAAATGGTAACTATTGATTTGACAGGGAGATAAACGATGGATTTCACGAATAAGCGGATTTTGATAACCGGGGGTGGAAGCGGTATAGGGCGTGCGCTGGCGGTAGAGCTTTGGAAAAAAGAGGCTCGTGTGGCAATCTGCGGAAGGCATCGGGAGAAGCTCGATCAGGTGGCGGCAAAGTATCCGGGGATAGTGGGAGTCAAGGCGGATGTGACCAAAGATGAGGACATTCAGTTACTGTTTGAAAATCTCAGGGAAGTTTTGGGCGGGATAGACATTTTGATTAATAATGCCGGACGGATGGTTCAGTTTGATGTTCGGGAGGGTATCCCCGACTCGATCGATTCCGAGGTCGCCCTGAATCTTACTGCTCCGATGCGACTGATACGGGCGTGTTTACCCGAGCTGATAAGCCGTCCGGATGCGGCAATAATAAACGTATCTTCGGGCTATGCACTTTGGCCAAGCAAGAGTGCCCCTGTTTACTCGGCGACAAAAGCGGCGCTTCATTCGTTTACCAAAAGCCTTCGCTGGCAGCTTGAGGGCACATCTGTAAAAGTAATTGAGCTGATTCCCCCGCTGGTGGCAACCGAGTCGGCAACGATGTCCGGCGGCATGACCCCCGACAACTTCGCCCGCCTGGTGGTGCACAAGATGGAGCGGGGGGAGCAGGAGATACTTGTTTCGGAGGTGAGGCTTTTGGAGCTGGGGAGGAGGGTGTGGCCGGGGCTGATCGATCGGGTGATGAAGCGCAGGTAGGAAAACAGCTAATAATTACCAATTACCGTTTATTTTTTGGGGACGCAGTGCCGTGCGTCCCCAAAACGGGGTATATGTGTGTGCGATTTGGACTATACCTTGATTATGGTTTGCCGTCACCATGATTTGGTGTCGGATCAATACGTGTCGTATTGCAAATGATTTATTCCATTAATAACGGCCTGAACCCATTTTTGAGATTCCGATGCCCTGCCTCGCTACCGCAAATACAGCAAAAAAAATCAAATGCATCGGGACGTTTATATTTTAGATTATAAAAGAACCAAGCAGGTGGAGAAATGACTGAAATAGACGATTATCGAAACACCGTGGTGCAGGCAGTTGATTTTATCGAGCAGAATCTTACTTGCCCGCTCGATTTGCGGCAGATCGCAGGAGAGGTATTTTATTCACCTTTTCACTTTCATAGGCTCTTTAGGATGGTAACCGGACAGACCGTAAAAAGCTACATAAGGAAAAGGCGGATCTCCGAGGCTGCTGTCGAGCTTGTGCATACTGACAAGAAAATGATAGAACTTGCTTTTGATTACGGCTTCTCGTCAAATGAAGCATTCACCCGCGCTTTTCGCAGATACTTCTTTCTCAGCCCCAGTGAATACCGCTTTTTCGGAACGATTTGCGGTACCCTGGAGAGAATGCAAATAGCGCGGAGTATTGCACCCGATATCGGAAACCAGCTGTCTTCACCCCGGCTTGTTTCACTGCCGGACATGAAATTCATCGGTATCAAAAGATCGGGACACAATATCAATGCGGATAACTATTACATAACCTACGAATTTTTTCAACGGATGAGTGAGATTAGGAATAGGACCAAACATAACTATTACACGATCAGCAGCAGTCATTACGACTCCGCAGGCACCGAAATAATGGATTTTTATGTTGTCTGTCGGACGACCAGTCTCTGTCACGTTCCACAGGGGATGGTTGGGGTGGAGATTGAGCCGCGTGACTACGCGATGTTTACGTACAAAGGTAATCAGGAGCACCTGACTTTTCCGGAAGGAAACGCACCGGTGTACGATATGATTTACAATAAGCTGCTGCCTGAAAACCGTCTGTTTTTCAGGGAAGCAGAGTATTGTTTGCAGTATACACCCTCTTTTCGAGCGGTAGAAACTGATGAGCTTCAGATCTTTATTCCCGTAAACGTCGGTTGATGCAAGTCTGTGTAATACTTAGATCGAAATAACGACTTTTAGAATAGATCAGACATTCCGGAGTGCCTGAGAAAAAAGCTTTTCCACAAACAAATAAGGAGGCGCGTATCATGAAGATACATACGGCTTTTTCTCTGGCGGCGTATCTATGCGTGACAGGATGCTTAACGGAAGATAATCCGGTTCAATCACAGGAGAAGGTGGAGTTTCATCTGCCCGATTCGGGAGTACTTCTTGACGATTTCGAGGATGTGGCCGGAAGCGGCGAGCAGATAGTGTTGACGGAGATGCAAAAACAGGAGACCGACAATGTAGCTCAACCTCCCGCCGGTATTTGGACGGTTTATCATGATGAGGAAAACAGCCATGTGCTGGCTCCGTGCGGGACGCGGATCATAGACTACTTTGCAATCGAGGAGGGAAACCCGGGTAATTTCGATCTTGCGGTTGGCGATTGGGGAAAAAACGGCGGGGGAGTTCATATGATATGGGTACTGGATGGAGTAAAATATCCCTATGTCGGTTTCGGGACCTCGTTTACGGGCAAGTTTAATGAGGATTGGTATGATTTCAGTTCCTTAACGGCAGTCTCCTTCTGGGCGAAGGGAAAGGGTGAAGTGAGAGCCTGTTTTACAACCGATACGATACAGAACGGATACATGGAGGGAGAAAACTGGGGCCATTTCTCAAGGGATTTCAGCCTGGAGCCGCAATGGGTCTATTACGAGTTCCCGATTGACGAATTCAAAACAAAACCCTGGTCGGCGGCAAGATTAGACCGGCTTGTATGGCAGGACGGTATGGAAAAAGTCTGCTATTTTGAGATACAGAGTTCACAACATTATGGTGTTGCAGCAAATGATACCCTTGAAATATATGTAGACGACATCCACCTTCACGGTCTTACATACGACGTTTTCGGTCTCAAAAACCCTTGACATGCAAATGATAAGAAAGCCGTCGGCTTTCGATCGGCTTTCTTATCACCTGTCTTTAAAGGTCCGCGACAACATCAATAAACCGCTTCTGATCGGGGCAAATTGTTGTATTGAAGGTTTGACACCTTTAGAAATGCTTTGCCGGAATTATGTCGAAAACACCCGGAATTGTTCTTTTTCAATTTCCGCGGGCTCTGCTTTAGCTTTTTCCCAGGCAACGTCCTCACACCTTCGATTACCAACCATACAGAGCCTTGCGTGCCGCCAATGCCACCAGCTGCAACAAGTCTTGCCTATAGCCCGAATAACCGTGGTGTCTATATGGTTTATCGCCCCGGTATCCATGCTGATGATTTTCAAGGGTATCCGTCAGATCGGCGTGAGCCTTCCGGCATCTTCCGGTGTGGCGATATGGGTTATCGGTATCGCGGCGCAGAAAACACTGGGTAATCTGCCGGCGGGAATACAGATCGCTTTCACTCAGCCGATTCGTATAGACGATGTGGTAATCGTTGGGGGGAATGGGGCAGGATCGAGGAGATCACCCTGACTTTCGTGGTGATTCGAATCCGGTATCTGAGGCGGCTTGTGGTGCGAGACACTACTTTATCGAGAAACCGTTTCGGAACTGGACGCGAGTATCCTCCGTAATTCTCGGCACGGTGTATCTTTACATTGATTATCCAGGCCGATTGAATAATATCCAACCCATTTCAAAGTGAGCATCTCATGGCCGGAAAAAACCAGATGAGACGCAAGAGACGTCAACGACAACGTAGAGAAAATGAAGACCGAATGCGGCGTCGTCAAATGGACAGGGAATATCAAAACTCGATTAAACGCGTTCTTGATGCACTGAAGATGCCCGATCTATTTGACCAGTGTCCCAAATCATTTAAGTTGGCGTTCAGGTATTTACGAATGCGCGGCATACGAATCGAACCGGCTGAGGGTGAGAATATTTCTCCGCGCATAATGAAAAAAGTACGATACTGGAAAAGCGTAACTACCCGACTGATCTCTTTACCTATAATGCCCGGGTATGACAAGGTATGCCTGGAGGATTATCTAACAGCGGGAACCGCTCTCGCCTATTTGGGAATGAATGACGATCCTCATGATCCGGCGACACAAAAAGCGTGTGAAAAATTGAAGCCTTTTGTAGACTTTTACCGAACAACCCGTGAACATGAAATACTTATCCGGGTAGTTGCCGTACACATAGGACAAATTATAAGCCGAATAAACGGCTCCATGTACTACCTTAAAACCCAGCCGTTCACGGACACCATAGATGACGCCCGGACAACAAGGAAGCTGGGAGTTTATCGTGTAAAACCAATACAGAAAAAAATAAAAATAAACGGAAAACCTCGGCCGGTGTACAGAGTTGGCTTACCGTGGGCTGAACGGGGAATAATGTGGCTGAAGCTTACGCCCGGACAGCTGAAGATAAGATGTTGCTGTCCCGACCTGCCGCTTGATGTCTATATCCAGTCTCATGCCGTCATACGTTTTCGCGAAAGAATGGATACCTTGTTGCAATCGGAATTGCACCGTACACTTTTTGAGTCACTAAAAGACGGAGCTTCGATTGCGCTCTGGAGAGATCGCGCACTCATCGAGTACCACCATACAGGTAAAAAACTGGGGTATTTTGTAGTCGAAGTGGTGGAGGGTGTCGTTGTTGTGCTTACCTTTTTGTTCATCACTAACTCTGGTTGCCCGGAAGGTGATCGTCTGGACAGGGTGCTGGCCGTGGGCAAAATGGAAAAGCAATTTGCGCATCTTGACAGACTAAGCACCTTTCTTCGCACCGATCTATGCGATGATCAGCAGATAAGGGCAGTAATGCAAAAGGTGGGTTTGGATTATCTGCTCGATCTGGACCCGGACAGATACTTAATCAGTAATGAAAAAAGAACGGGGTATGCGGCGGATTTCAAAAATTACATGTTGTATAATGAAAAATATCAGTACTGATAAGATTTTATGCTTAACAAAAGATGTCGTCGACAGGGCGCAAATCGGTGCAGCGCAGAAATTAGACATGTGGCATACAAACAATGCGCATGCAATTTTCATAAATGCCGGTAGCTGGTAAAAAAGGGGGGCGGCGGCTTTTGATTCCGGCACAAACCACCATCAATAATCATCACATACTACACTTCTCATAAAAACCGAAATAATGAACATCGAATATCTTGGACATCTCAAAAAAGCCTTAGACATTAGGCTTGCATTGGTACCGGGGCCTATTTGGCTTTCTCACCGGTAAGGAGTCCGGCCGAAGTATTGAAGCAGATTGCGTTCCCGGTTGCGTGATACGGGCATCTCCGTATCCATGTCGGGACTGTGCCGAATTTGGGATATAAATATCTGATCAAAAAACCACGGGCTCCCTGCTCAATGGCGTAATAATTGCGTGAGTAAAATCAGCACATACATCTATATTCTACAATTGAAAAAAGGGGCACCCATGATGGAAGAGGATTTTTTATTCGAAGACGGCGGTCTTTACAACGATGACGGTTCGGAGATAATTCCCGATCTTATTCCAGTTCCGCCGCTGTGTCTGACATGCAAAAAGAACGGAAGAAGGGGAGAAGAAAATATCTTGTGTACCCTTACACGTGCCGAATATTTGGAGGATGAGGACTTCGATTGTGCCGAATATGAGCCTATGAAAAAGTATTAGGAATCGCTTTTGCCAACCACTCTTTACCGATAAACCACAGGCGAAACCTTATCGATGATTTGGGAGGGATTTTTTGACAGAATATTTTTTTCGATTACTGGTTTGTTTTCATCCGTCTGATATTTACAGGTCCTTTTCGCTTATACGAGTTTAATTGTTTTCCTGCGTATATCAGGCAAGCGTACAGTTCCGAAATGAACAGCATTCGATTTTGTTGTGACTGTGGCTTTGGGCTCTACCCTTAGCAACTGTTCAAACTTGATCCCTTAAATTCCGTTCGCCTTCACTCGGCCGGCGTTTCGGTTATTGATTCGCCACCAGGAATCCCAGAATATGAACCAGAGGCGCACTCCAGTTTAGCGCTATTTCATTAGCCGCATAGCTGTTTTTATCATCCACAAACGATCGGGCGGGCTCTTTATGCGGATACTTCGCGCCCCAGGATACCTTTTCTATGTCATCCTGCTTGACCATGTTCGGTCCTCCGACCACAAACCCCGGAATCGGCTCATCAACCGAGTCGGCTTCGCTTTGACGATGGTGGATCGCTTTGGGATACTTGTGACCAAAGCCTGTCACGAAACAATACCCTGTGGCGTTCTTACCGAATACGTAGTCGACTGTTTCCGTTATGGCGTGGAGAAATTTCTCGTCACCGGTTATTGTGTAGGCATATGAGAAAAGAATCGCAACATTAAGAAAGGATGCGTTGGAGCCCCAGAAGAAACACTCGTATGGAATCCGGTAGGGGTTCTGCTCGATTGTTTTCAGGTGGTTTTGCGCTGCGGACAGCACTCTGTTTTGGATCGTGTCTTTGTATTGCTTTTCCAGACTGTTTTCTACTGTAAGAAGAGAGTAGTAAGCAAGTCCTTGAAGGTCCCACCAGGTGGGCACATCTATGAAAGTGAATTCTGCCAGGTTATTTTGAATGAAATGCTTAAATTCTTTTTCCCCTGTCGTGATAAAAAGTTCCGATGCAGCCCAAAGGAATTCATCCCGGTAGACATCCGGCCTTTTTTTCAGGTACTGCTGCCCTGCGCAGGTTGTATCGAGCCATCCGTGCTGCTCATCCCCATAGCCGCCGCTTCCTCCCGTTTCTTTGGGCTCCTCGACGCCCGGATTTTCCCCTGCCCATCTCCACGCCGCCTTTGCTCTCTGAAGGCAATCTTTGGAATACTCCGAATCATTAGATTTATAAATGCGTGCCGCCTGGGCCATGATTCCGGCAAAGGCGAGTGTGGAGGTCGTCGACTTTCCTATTATATACCTGGTGAGAGTGTCCTCCTCGGGCATGATAAAGCCAGGCCAGGAGAGGCCGGACAATTTGAAAAACACCCCGCCGTCCTCATCCTGCATGGACTTGAGCCAGTCGATCTGATATCGTGCTTCGTCCAGAAGGTCGCTTTGGTTGTTTTTGCTTTCGGGGATGTTTGTAAAGCGGTCACCGGCCGCATCGGGAAAGCGCTCATACAGAGAAAGAAGGGTGGAAACGGTTATCCCGGACGGTGTTACGTATTTGCCGAAATCCCCTGCATCATACCAGCCTTTGGGGGCTGAGCGTACCCCTGTTTTTCCGGTTGATTCATGAAGCTTGCAGGCGGTGTCGGGATGCCCCGGCTTTCGTGCCCATTTTCCCGCATATTCTGGTTTCAGCTCCATGGAAGCACGCTGATAGTAATATGATTTCAGTGATGCTCTGAAAATATCATCGTATAAAGAGTCATTGATTTTAAATGATGGAGAGAGTCCAATTGAAGGTATATATATATGATAGTATCCCTGTTGTGAAAAATCAGAGAAGTTGCCTGTAAAGAGTCTTTCTCCCGATTGCTCCCACTTACCGGCATCTTTGAAAGATGATGTATAAACGATGTTGCCCATCGTATCGACAATATGAAAGTCGCTCACGGTACAATCCGCGACGACGCAATGCTTTGGTGCGGACGGATAATATCCTACCTGATTGAGCCTGACCCAGTCGAGGACGGGCTCATCTTGAATCAGTACCTTTTGGCTTTGGGAGCAATTAACGGTCAGGACAGCGCAAAAAAGAATAAGGAATCTTATCATCGGTCAGCTTTCGAAAGGTGGAGAAAACAACACGTAGCATATGAAAAATACATACGTGTCACCCATCCGTCCGACAATCGACGAAAACCGGCCTGCCCGTGTTGCGGTAAACCTTTTCCTTTGTACCGCCTGATTATATATATCATTGATGGATCCCAGATCCTTCTCTTCCGCGATTCTTATATCCAAATTGTCTTTTCCCCCGCGATCCAATATTTCCGGTGCTCTTATCTCCGCGCAATTTCAACTATTATCAAATACCTCTTTCAGACTGCGCCATTATAACAGGAAAATACGTCTTGGTTTCTCGAGCACCCAGGACTTCATCTTTGCGCCGCGTCTTCTGCATTTTCCTTCCCTCGGTAGCCCGCCTTTCTGCTCTTTTACAATGACCTCTCCTTCTGTGCCGGAGCCGAGACGCTATTCTTGAAGCTAACTGTGAAGTGGTGAATGGAACAGACCGGTAGGTGAGAGCCGTCGTATAGAGAGAATGTATATACATGATGATGGCATCGTGTGGGGTGGGGCTGTACCATGCGAAACATGCCTTATCGCCTAAACGACAATAATTGGGAATTGATAGATAATATCAGTAATATTCGATGTATTACCAATCAGTCATCGCAATCATTTTGGGCGAGTGAAGGTTATCCTGTGAGTGTTGCCCTCATATCTTCCGATAACCAGGAGGTTATTGAGAAGTATGATTACAAAAACAGTCCGATCACTTCAACAATACAAAATATGACTGGGGGCCTGCAGTATGGTGATTTCCGGAAGGGAGAGTTCAGGTTTATACTATTTTAATCATTCAGGATTGATTCTCTTCAATCTCCCTTTTTTCCTCCTTGCATCAACCTCTATCAAAACTGCACCACTGTCAAACCAGACATAGGAGGGATCGTAAATGATTTGGCACCGTTTGTACATGTACGGACTGATGTTTTCATATTGAACTCCGTTGAAATCTACAAGCGCCCTGATATTATTGGACGAAAAAATGAGTTCGTTTATTTCATCCCGGTCGCTTGTATCAATAACTTCAACTGAAACACTGTAATCTGGAGTCGACATGGGGCTATACCTGATGTCGCCCGGTTCACTGATTTCCATCAAGGAATCGCGCTTAAGTATGATTCCTGTGGCTCCATATCGCCCCATGATTAGGCTGCCGTCAGTCCCAGTCAGTTTAAAAAAGACACGTCCTGGATATTGCGGCCTGATTACAAGTCCTCCACAGCATGGGTTCTCCTGGATAACGATTTTCATTTGTGCCGGGATTTTACACAGGAATTTGCTCCAGCGGCCGGTTTTTGATGGAGTCCATCGTATATAGAGCGTGTCGAAAATGTTTTTTGAAGGAGGTACATTGAGGGAGATTATCTCACATTTACCATGGGTACCATTGATTTTTGCTTCAAAGGAACCCTTTCTGGGATACCTTTTTGGAATTTCCACTGCTGAAGAAAAAGACCAAGCTATGAGAACAGCCACTAATAAACCGGCCGCTGTATTTTTCCCTGTAATTTTCATTTTCATTTCTGGATTTTTTTTCAGGACAATATGTATCGAGCAAGCTCGCGAATTTTTCATAATGCTTCAATATAGATTGAGCAGCATTCCTTGTCCAAGGATGCGCTTGGTATCGAATAAATGATTCGAAAATTTACGGGTTGTCGGACGTAGGAGCTGTTTTTAAAATAACAGAGGGTGCATTCGGATTTAGACGGCGGCTGTGTATACAGCCGCCTCTTGCATCCGCTGGGTAATGTAATATCGCCCGCTTTCATAACCTTCGATGACACTGTCTATGGTGTTATTCCACTCTCTGGACCGGGACCTTTTTCGACCGTCGCAAGCCTGCGAGAGCTGGACCGGGGAACTTTTTCGATCGCTACAGGGTTTGTAACCATCATCAATCTCACCGTTTTATACGTCAGAGGTCTTGCGGGAGCTTCCAAAGATCGTGAAGAACACATCTTAACGCTGCGAGAGCTTGGAAAGATCATGAAAAACACATCTTAACGCTGCGAGAGCTTCGGAAAGATTCCGGAAATGTACTCCCACCTCTGCGAG
>CAZPHU010000088.1:0-16002 GCA_964586285.1 uncultured Fibrobacterota bacterium
GTAAAACTTTTACGGAGAACGTAAACTATGGATTTTGCAACAGTTGTCCTATCTCTGTCACTCATCGTTGTAGCGATTTTGCAGGTTATAACTCTCATGCTGGTTGTCCGTCAGGGCAAGAAGGTTGATCAAACCAAGCAGCAATTAAGACAGGTATCCCAGAACAAACGGGAGCGTCGAGAGCGTCAGCCAAGAGATAACCGGAAAAAACGCGGAAAGTCATCGGAGCAAAGGCAGCAACAGAAAACTGCAACTGCCCCAGCAAAACAGCCGGCCCAGCCGGTAGCGTCGATTGATAATTCTCTGAGAGATATCAACCTTCGACTCAAAAATGCTGAGCGTGCGCAAGAACGGGCGCGTAATGAAAACGATGATAAGAGCGGAAACGGCGGCCAGAGCCGGGGATCAAATAATCGAAGAAATGATCGACGCGGCAGTCGTCGGAACAACGACAGACGTCGTAACGACCGCGACAGAAATCGCCCAAACCAGAATAAGAGTGGCAATCAGGACAAACAAGAAGAAAAGCTGGAGAAGGTTTCTTCCAGGACCGAAGTTCAATTCGAATCCACTGAACAACAACAAAACACAGCACAGGATGTTCAGAAGGTTGAAACCGACTATCAGACCGATGCTTCATTGCAGGTAACGGCAAATTCTACCGCTGAAAAAGAAACCGAGTCCACCAACGACAATATTGTTGAGCATGGGCGTAAGGTGAGCGTGAAAAGACGGGCGCTGCCGGGAGAAGAACAGACCGAATCAACCGAGCAGAACCAAAACACGGAAAAGCATTCTGAGACCAGGCCTGAAGAGCAATCCTCCGAGCAAAGCAAGGAGCAGGAAATTTCTTTCGGCCGTCGATAAGCAGAACTGCTTTTCAAGCCTCTGAAGAACAATTAAAAGCCGCGAATTAATATTCGCGGCTTTTTTTATGCTTAAACCACAATCATGCCGTCCGGCCTGACTCCGAATAGTCGTCAACGATTCTCAACAAGCCGATTATAAAATGCATACATTCGTTGATAGACGCTGTCGCCGTCGAAAGCATGCACGGCTCTAGCCCGGGCATTCTCTCCCGTTTCTCTTAACAGCCGCGGTGAATCAAGAAGCCGATTCATGCGTTGTGCCAGAGATTTGGAATCGCCCGACTTAAATAAAAAACCACTGACATTGTCCTCTATCATCTCCGGGTAGCCCCCACTGTCTGATGCGCACGGTGTTACTCCAGCCGCCATTGCCTCGAGGCACGAATATGGAAAGTTTTCCCATAGTGACGGGAAAAAGGCTGCAGAGGCCCTAATCAGATAACCGCCGATTTCCTCTTGTGCGACTCCTTGAATCCAGGTTACTTTGGCTTGCAGATTATTGGCAGATAATAAGCTTTGGATGTAATCCTTATAGAGTTTTCCATCGGCGAGTCTTCCGTAAGGACGGCCGATTAGAAAAAGTGGTGGTGTTTTTCGCTGCGCGCTCACAGAGGCATACGCCTGCAAAAGGATGTGGACTCCCTTCCTGTATTCTATCCGCCCCGTATACAGCCAGTACTCGCCGGTAGTCTTCTTTTTAAACTCCCTAACGACAATCGGATTTGGGTAAACAGTTACCTTAGCAAGCCCCCAGCGATGCCCCAGATATTCGGACAGCGCGCGTGAAGGGCTTGAGATCCCTCTTGCTTTCTTGATGGAAAACCGCTCCAGGTAGGCCTGTAAAATGCGATCAATGGGATGCTCATGTATTCTGTTAAGATCGCGGACAAGTGTCCAGGGAGTATGAAGGCGTACAACGCATGGAAGATAGAACCTGAAATAATACCCCTCCGCACCGCAATCCGGGTATTCAATTATATCAAAGCGCACCGAGCAAGCGATTTTCCTGTATTCGCACCATGCACTCTTAGCCCAGGCGAGACGGTGCAGCGACTGAGGAATCACTTTGTAGCATAATTTTCGATACAAATAGAACAACTTTTGTTCGGGAAGAGGATATGGTCCTGTCGGTACGCGGTGCACGCTAATACCGTTTATGTTTTCCGTTTTCCTTTCACTCTTTTCCGACCTGCATATCACATGAACTGTATGCCCATGCCTGCTCAGCGTTTCCGCCGCATATCTGGTGTAGGTTGCAACGCCTCCAAATCCGGTCTCCGGCGGGTATTCACTTGAAATAAAGAGTATGCGCATGTTTTTATACCTGTTTCTTCTTGATCGCTTCATTCAAACAGAGACTGCTGTTAAACCAGCTTTGATTCTCCATTTTGCGCACGAAATTGATAACACTATGATTTTACATCTATACTTAAAACGTAACCAGATGATAATGCAAAAAGCACCCGCGTGTGGATGTCGAAATGAATTATCTTGGGGCGGTTAGATTTTGTATCCGACAAAGGCTGTTTTTTACCTATTATCTGTCCGGGTATTTTTGTTTCATCCCTCGATTCTGCGTCTGTGCAGGACTTAGGAGTTCTGCGGTGAAATATTCAGGACTTATATTCTAATACAGTTGTAAGGATTTACCCCCAAGACATTTTAAGGAGTTGTTAATGAACCAGCAGTGTCTCGGAATTACAAAAGCAGGTACCCGATGTAAGATAAAGAACAATCTGGTTAACGGTTACTGCCGGCTACACAGAAATCAGGACACTCAGTCGAATCCTGAATCTCAGACAGGCTTGTCGCCGGAGCATACAATATCCCCCGATGAGAAGAAGCAAGATAGGGTACTTGAGGAATCCAGGCTCCACGAAACCGAAGAAAACAGCCTGAAAAAAACCGCCGACGCTCATGCCTCAGATATTGAGGATAGGTCGAAGACCTACGATAAGACTGAGGATGATATTGAGAATAGAAATCAGTCCGCAGTCCCACCCGTAGAGCAAATAAGAAAGCATCCGGGTGTCGAAACACCCGTTGGGGAGCGGATTGCAAAGGATTCAGCTACCCAAAAAAAACCGGATTCCGTCAAAACGGGAGCAGTTAAATTGCTCATATCCTGTATTCTTATTTCGCTGACGGCACTACTGGCGGCCCTGACTCGGAAACGCTAAAATAGCAGTGCAGTGGATATAGAGAAATAAATCAACAGCCCTCCTGTGTCCGCCAGGGTCGTTATAAGAGGACCGCTGGCGGTAGCCGGATCGAGGTTAAGTTTTGCCAGCAAAAACGGCAAAATCATACCGATTGTGTTTCCCACTATTACAATCGACGACATGGAAAATGCAATCGCCAACGTTATATCGACTCTAAAATCACCTCTGATGTATCCCAGAAAGCCGCCGAGAATTCCAAGGCTCACCCCCAGAAGCAGACCGACCAGAATTTCTTTTCCAAAGGTTTTAGCCCACTGGTCCATGCGAATATCCCCGGTAGTCAGGGCACGGATAATCAGTGTAGAAGATTGTGCTCCCGTGTTTCCCCCGCTGGCGATCAGTAAGGGGATAAAAAACAGAAGTACCACTGCCTGGGACAGATTCTCCTCATATGCAGCGATAACCCCCGCGGAAGCCAGATTAAGAAGCACCAGGGTGATTAGCCAGCCGATTCTTTTGAAATAAAGATCAAAAACGCCGGCGCCTCGATAACTCATCTTAAGCGGTGAAACAGAGGCTCCCTTCTGGAAGTCTTCCGTAGCCTCCTCTTCCGCAACATCCATGACATCGTCGAAAGTTACTATCCCGAGCATATCACCGTTGGAATCGACCACCGGGAGTGCCGCCAGATCGTATTTCTGCATGAGCGATACCGCCATCTCACGATCATCAAAGGCGCTTAAACTTGCGCAGCTTCTGTCCATCAACGTTTCGATTTTGCGGCTCGGGTCGGCAAGAATCAGCTTTCTGAGCTTGAAATCATCCAACAACTTACCGGAACGATCGGTCACGTAGATCATGTTGATTGTCTCACTGTCTACACCTCGTGTGCGAATATGATCCAGTGACTCCCCAACTGTCCACTCCGGCCTGATCGATACATAATCGGGCGTCATCAGACGTCCGGCACTCTCATCGGGATAACCCAGAAGCTGCCGTGCCTCTACCAGATCGCCGTCATCGAGAAGCGACAGGAGTTTTCGGGTCATCTCGGCGGGAAGCTCTTCGAGCAAAGCGGTACGATCGTCGGGATCCAGATTGGAGAGAAGCATCCGCATCTCGTAGCTTGTGAGTTCACGAACAAGATCATCCTGCTGATCGGGCTCCAGATTCGCAAACACCTCGGCCGACAGGTCCCGGGGAAGGGAGCGAAAAATAAACATGCGATGGTCTTTAGGGGCATCCAAAGCTATATCTACCAGTTGCGGTACGGGAAGCTCCTTGAGTCGCCTGCGCAGATGTCCCCATTCCCGTGCCTCAATCAGTTCGTTGATCTCTTGCGCCACCATAAAATTACCCGTATATTCCAGTTACAATTAGACACATTCTCGACATGCCGATGCCTTGAAAATAAGCGATGCCTCTCGGTTACGGTAATCTTGACGGATATTTACCTGTGAAAATCTCATCCTTTTTTATCGCCAAAAGATAAGTATGAATGGTAAATCGGCCTGGTATGATTCACATCGAGGAAACCGAATTTTTGCAGGTTTTCCTAGAGTTCACACTCGTTTAAAGCGCCAATTATAACAGATCACTTGCAAGCTCGGCAAGAACGGAGCGTTCCCCTTTTTCCAGTGAAATGTGGGCATAGAGATTTTGACCATGCATTTTTTCGATAAGGTAACTCAAGCCGTTGGAATGGCTGTCCAGGTAGGGATGATCTATTTGGAAGATATCGCCCGTGAAGACCATTTTGGTCCCCTCCCCGGCGCGGGTGATGATCGTTTTTATCTCGTGCGGAGTAAGGTTCTGAGCTTCATCGACGATAAAAAATATTTTCACCAGGCTGCGACCGCGAATGTAGCTTAACGGTGCAATCATCAGTTTATCACCATCTAGAAGCTCCCGTATTCGTTTATGTTTTTGACCGCTTTCGGGAAACTGATTCTGGATTACTCCGAGGTTGTCATATAACGGCTGCATATAAGGATCGAGTTTGGAATTTATATCACCTGGAAGATAGCCGATATCTTTATTGCTCAACGGGACTACCGGACGAGCCAGATAGATCTGTCTGTAGAGGCTTTTTCTTTCCAGAGCAGCGGCAAGAGCGAGAAGAGTCTTTCCGGTACCCGCCTTGCCGCTTATGGTGACAAGTTTGATATCCGGGTTCAACAGAGCATCCAAAGCAAAGGTCTGCTCGGCGTTTCTTGGAATAATTCCATAGGCGGCGCTTTTGTCGACTTTGCGGATACACATCTGAAGAGGATCGTATGTGCCGAGAGCCGATATCTTGCCGTTTCTCAGAATAAGGTACTCATTGGACACAAATCCCTTGCGCCCCTCTAGTGCATTCAGCTCTATTCGCCCATCACCACTGTACATATTCTTTATAGAGTCGGTAGCCAGATTTTCCTCGATACGCCAACCAGTATACAATCTGCTCACATCCTTGACATGGTCGGTTCTATAGTCCTGTGCGGTCAAACCAACCGATTTGGCTTTCATTCTAAGGTTGACGTCCTTTGATACAAGGATCACCTGCAGGCGAGGATGGTCCTTTGCGAGGTGATAGGCAACATTGAGAATACGATGGTCATGTTTATGTTCGCTGAAATTGAACCGCAAATCTTCATGAAATTCCCGGTCCAATTTAATCATTATTCTGCCGCGATTCGGGCCGATCTTGACCCCTCGTTCGAAAAGCTTCTCACCGCTCATCGTATCCAGCTCACGGGAAAACTCTCGAGCATGAAAGTTGAGCGTTTCATTACCTTTCTTGAAATGATCCAGCTCTTCGAGTACCGTAATCGTTACAACAACATCGTGCTCCTGAAACTGATGGATGCAGGTATTATCGTGAAGAATTACATTCGTATCAAGAACAAACATTTTTTTACGTGCGGCCATAGACATCACTCTCTTGAGGTTTAGTCGGTTAGCGGTTCGGCAGTGGTTTCAAGCAGTCGGAAAAGATGCAATTGCATTGCACCTCATTACGAAAGCTGAAATTCCGATCTCAAAATCACGCCTTTTACGAGGAGTACTCATAATCAAAATAGCCGCATAATGTTAGAAATTTGTTCGAATCCTACAAGGATTCAATATATGAAGGCAGAAAGATCCAGGAATTCAGTTACTATTAGAACTCGTGTGTATCTAAGTGTAGTCACCTGATTAACGAAAAACTCTCCGGGGAGCAAACCGAGACACTCAAATGGCACAAATAACTCCCCCGGGAACCAACTAAGTCTCTCTATCGGCATAGTATTTGATTAAAATGCTCCCACATAAACTGCATAAAGGGGGACTGGTATGCTCGGCCGTTTAAACGCCGCATTTTCGCTTATTTTTCTCATTTTTACAACTGCAATTGCTCAAAAGGTTATCGTAGTTCAAGAAGATCAAGAGTCGGAGCGTTTCTTTCACACAAATATTGCTGTGGGCGCAGTAATGACGGATATAGAAGACATAAACACCCAAATGGAAAGCCGGCAGCTTCCCAAGATATCAGACAACGGACTCTCCCTGGGGATCGGGATGAGTGGTATAAACAGCCGTTTCATCAATATCACCGGGCTGGAAGCGATTGTTTGGGGAGAAGGTGACAGGGGTAACCGGGAGACACATCTGGCGGCGCTGGTCGGCCGAACAAGCTTCGGTTATGACCTTCTTCCGTCCAAACGATTGAGGCTCTACCCTTACCTTGGCTTGGGAATCGGGGTGATGAGACTGAGAATCAACCAGGAGAACATAAGCTTTGATGATGCAATAAGTGAGCAGAGCCCGACACGTAACTTCCTGCAGCTTGGGGCACTCATAGGAGGCGGAGTAGGGCTGTCCTACACCTTTGGTATAGACGGCAATAAAAGAAACATCGTCCTCGGTCTGCGCGGCGGATTTTGGTATGACCCGACAGCCGGTAATGACTGGTATATAAAACGTGCGGATGTCCAAAACGGACCCGATGCCGGCTTCACCGGCCCTTATGCTACGATTATCATCGGTAGAGAGTTATCCGTTTCACGAATCAGGAAACGGTGGAAAAACAGAATCGAGCGTTAGGCGTATCGAGGAGTTGAAAGAAAAAAACATTCCCGCAAAAACCGGTAAAAACGCGGCCGGACATCTTTGAGTACACCAGGCAGGTTCCAAAGCTCCAGACGAATCATCTGGACTTCTGAAAAAGCATCGGGCGCAATGCCTCCCAGAATGATACCGGTGAAACATAGGAATCCACCGCATAGTATTGATACCAGCCACAATTTCGACCACAGGACTTCATGACTGAGCGCATCTGTCCGGCCTGCTCCGTTCCAAGCCACTCCGATAGATCCTGTGTACGCAGATCGGGGCCTTTAGTCGAAAGGATATGGCATGGATAATACAGCCGGCCGTCCGGAGCTATAATCACCGATGCCGAGGAGCACCGTTTCCGACGATACGCTCCAAAATACCCCTGTGGCGTATGAATAGTATCCGGAAAGCGTCTGCGAAGGTTAAGTAGTTTCTTTTCCAACAGGTCGATATCCGGGAAACAATCATCGGCATCATCCATCGGACTCGCCGGAATGATCACGATATTTGCCCCGGTCTTGTGACAAAGCTCAACTTTCTCATCCAGAGCGTCGACGGAATCCTTTGTAACCACCGTTTGTACCGACACCTGTGTGGGCAGAGCGCAAAGCCTTGGTAATACTTCAAACATCTCCAGATTTCCATGTCCTTCATCGATCGAAACGTGAAGAAAATCGATAAAAGGAGCATATTTTTCAAGCGGCCTGCTCAGAAGTTTCTTATCACTTGTGGTAAATAGAAGATAGAAGTTTTTTTCGCGGGCATAGTGCAAAAGCTCCTCAATATCCTCGCGCAGAAGCGGCTCTCCCCCCTCGAAACTGGTCATCAGCACGGATGATCTGGAGAGATTGTCCAGAATAGCCTTTATCTCCCGGGTAGAAAGATCTTGTGATCCGTTTTTGCGCACGTTACAAAACGGGCAACCGAAATGACATCGCGACGTCACCTTAAATGATGCGTAGAAGGGATAAACGGCTTCACGCTTCAGAAAATTGCTCAAAAGCCCTTTGACAGTCGGGATATAAGCCGAGGGGCGAAGTATTCTCACTGCTTGATCTCCAATCTTACCCGGGCGGTCCCGGATTGAACCATTTCAATCGCCTTTGCCGCGCCCAGCGAAAGATCGATCACTCGATTTCCCACAAATGGTCCGCGATCATTTATTCGGACGATTACCGATCTGTTGTTCGAGAGATTGGTAACCCGAACCATCGTTCCAAAAGGCAGCTTCTTGTGTGCGGCGGTAAGGGCGTACATATCGTAGCGTTCTCCATTTGCAGTCTGCCTGCCGTGAAATTTGTGAGCATAGTATGATGCCGTCCCAACCACATAGGGAACAAATCCGGACGAGCTGCCTGCGGCGGGTTTTTCCTTGCGCTCCGCCGGCCTGCTCTTATTGCGGTTAGCTGAATACCGGTTTTTATTGGATGAAAGCTCTTCTACATTGCTTTTGCGGTATTTCGATTCGGAGAGCGATCGGCCGGATGCCCCTCTCGTGTATCGAGGGGAAGTAGCGCATCCGAGCTGCACAAGAACGCAGATCCCGATTAATGCACAAGTTTTGAGATATCGCCGACGCATGTCAAATGTTCCTTCATTCCAAACTCGAGTATTCCCTCTTTTATTCTATGCGCGATGGATGGGTCGACAAAGATACCGGTTCCTATCTGAACGGCACTAGCTCCTGCCATCAGGTATTGAAGCGCATCATCAGTATCCATAATGCCTCCAATCCCGATCACCGGAATCGAAACCGCCCTGCTTACCCGATAAGTCATGGCGACTCCCACCGGTCTTACCGCCGGCCCCGACAATCCTCCAATACCCGCAGGCAGTACCGGCCTGCGTTTTTGTGTATCGATCACCATCCCCACGAGTGTGTTGATACAGCTAACCGCATCCGCTCCACCCCGCTGGGCCGCCTTTGCAATAGCGGTTATATCGGTCACATTCGGCGTCAGCTTGATAATAAGAGGACGGTCGGTAAGCTTGCGAAGCTTTGCGGTAAGTGACTCGATCATGTGGGGATCTGTTCCAAAAGCCAACCCTCCGTGTTTTACGTTGGGACATGACACGTTTATTTCGTACCCGAAAACATCCAGATCGTTTTCCAGACGCCGCAAAACTTCGATGTATTCCTCTTCGGTCGATCCGGCCACGTTTGGGATTATCGCGCAGGGAAGTCTGTCCAGAAAAGGCATCTTATCGGCGATGAACTTTTCAACCCCGACGTTTGCAAGCCCTATAGAATTAAGCATCCCGGCGGGAGTTTCCACCATGCGCGGGATATCGTTGCCCGGTCTGGGTGTAAGGGTTACCGCTTTGGTAAAAATCGCCCCGATTGATTCCAGATCAACAAGCGCCTCGTATTCACTCCCATAGCCGAATGTACCCGATGCCACCCCCACGGGATTAGGTAATTTTCTATTTCCAATCTGAACGCTCAGGTCCATATCACATCCTTACTGTCGAAAATGGGCCCCTCTTTACACACTCGTGCATACCCCGGCTCCCGCACAACTTTGATTACACATCCCATGCATGCCCCTACCCCGCAAGCCATCACCTGCTCCATGGAGACCTGACACATAATCCCATGTTCCTGAGCAAATTGGTGACACGCCTTTAGCATCGGGTTTGGACCACATCCATACATAACGGCTTTTGTCAGTTTTTGATTGTCGATTTGATGAAGGTAATCGATTGTGGTTCCATGAAACCCCAAAGACCCGTCATCGGTACAAACCTTGGGATCGACCGCCGAAAAGGAGTCGATTTGCAAAACAAGATCCTTTGAGCGAGCCCCGAACACAAAAAGCGGCTTAAACCCGTCGTGAATAAGTCTGTCGGTCCAAAAAAGCATCGGACCGATCCCCACTCCTCCGGCAATAATTATAGGAAGCTCATCGCTTTCCGGCGGCAGGAAAGTATTACCCAGCGGTCCGATAACATCGAGAGTGTCCCCCCGGCGCTTACCCGCAAGTATCTGGGTAGCGGTCCCTCGCCGCTGGTATATCACCGATACGCTGCCGGCTTGCGGATCGTAGCCGGAGAAGGCAAAGGGCCGCCGCAGAAGCGGAACGCTTTGCCCGGTGACCCGAAGAGTAAAAAACTGCCCCGGCAGCGGGATATTTGCCGCGGGATCCCAGTTAAACACCATCTCGTAGAAATCGCGGGCGATCGGACGGTTGGTCTGGACTGTTGGATAGAATTGTTTCATAGGCTGTATAAGTTACTGATTTTTACCTGGATGTAAGTTATCAATTCAGCATCATAATCGAGATTTATGGAAAAAAGAAAGAAATGAGTCTTTTTATCACGAACCAATCGAACAAATTAAAATAGCTAAAGACCAGTGATTATTGAAATTCATGATCAGCTTATGTTTCGAGCGCTTGTATTTTAGATCTTTGTTGTGATTATAATTTCGAGACCGGTTTTTTTGAAGTGTTTTCGTTTATCCCATCATTGCTCCTCAATTCGAGCGGGTTTGATCGGTAAATATGATTTGGATCAAGGCGTAATATTATTTTTGAAACCTTTATTGAACAACCATTTAACTGAGAGACATAGCTGATTGCTCTTTCGGCATCAGCCTTTTACGTTGCTCGGTTTTTTGATGTTTCTTTATTTAAGATTGAATTGTACTCCCTATGAGCTGCTGTCGCATTTGAGGTTTTTGTGAGAAAGATCCTTTTTGTCGAGCCCCCTCCAACACTCGATTGGTCACATAACTCCAGAATTTCCAAAGCCGGTCGCAGGCATCCATGCCTAAACGAAACCGGTGAACAAACATACAGTTACCAAAATCTTTCATGTGCCGCGGTTTTAAGAGAAAACGGCTATGATGTCGGTTATATTCATAGTCCGACGCAGCGTCTGAATATTGCCGAGACCCAAAAACGGATAGATACGGAAAAACCGGATGCCCTTGTTATAATGGTTGAGCATATAAATGTCAAAGTTGCCTATGCAGTGAGTGATCACTCAAAAAAAATGGGCGTCAAGGTCATATGGGTGGGCCCCTTTGTAACAGCGCTTCATGAAACCGAAATTAAAAATGATTGCGTTGATTTCATTCTCAGAAAAGAGTGGGACTACTCCGTTCTGGAGCTGATCAGGAACCTGGAGCAGAGTGGAAAACTGGAAAATGTAGCGGGGCTGACATGGATAGACAGCCGGGGAGATGTTCAAAAAAATCCCGATGTCGCAATGATAGAAGATCTCGACAGTCTTCCTATTCCCGCTTATGACCTGCTGGATCTGAGTAAATTTTATGAGAGCGTTTTCATCCGCTTTCCGGCTGCAACCATGATCACCTCCAGGGGCTGTCCGTTTAATTGCATCTACTGTAGTTATCCTCAAACGATATACAGCCATAAACATAGAGTTATGTCTCCTCAGCGTGTGCTTAAGGAGATAAAGTACCTGGTCAACGATCTTGGTGTGAAAGAGATTCGCATTGACGACGATACGTTTGATATCAAAAAAGACCGTGTAATTGAAATCTGCAAACTGATAAGCAGTGAAAAGCTGGATTTCACCTTCTCCGTTCAGTGCAGGCCGCAGTTGATGACCGATGAGGAAGCACACTGGTTAAAAAAGGCCGGCTGCAGGATGGTTCTCTATGGAGTAGAGTCGGGGAATGAGGAGATTCTTAAGCAAATCAGAAAAAGTACCACAAAGGATGAGATACGCAGGGGCGTAAAAATCGCAAAGAAACACGGCCTGGATGTACTCAATTGCGTCATGCTCGGGTTTTTCTGGGATACAAAAGAAACAGTAGAGGAAACAATAAGATTCGCATTTGAATTGAATGCGGAGTTTACGCAGGTCGCGGCTCCCACCCCTTTACCAGGAACCGACTACTTCAATCTTCTAAGTGAAAACAATTGCTTTCTCAGCAATGACTGGGAAAAACACGACAGTGTTCACAATTCATCCGTGGAACTCCCATACTTAACAAATGACGATCTTAACCAATACTTGAAAACCTTTTATCGTCGTTATTACAGACGACCGGAATATCTGTGGATGATGTTTTTGAGAACCTTTAGATCCTGGGGAAATTTCAAACAAAGCCTTCGTAAATTTAACGTCTTATTCACGAAATGAAGTTTTTGCTCATATCACCCTTTACAGGTGCCAGCGGCAGCACTATCCGTTATTTGAATATGGCAACGGAGCTTAGGCGCTTGGGCCATTCTGTCGTTTATGTAGACCGAAAAGCGCTTCGCGGCAAAAATCTCTTTGAGTCCAAAAGCGTATTTCATTATAGCTGCTCATCTACAGGCATACTGGCCCTGGATGTATTTATTTCCCTTCTTTACAATGTTGCGATATTAATTAAACACGCCGATTGCGACGTTTTCTATGCATTGAAACCAGCACCAAACAACTGTGTAGTTGCGCTCCTTGCAAAGCTGTTGGGTAAAAAGGTTATTTTGGATGTAGATGATCTTGATTACGAGTATTTGAACCCCGGAAAAGCAAAGCAAATTTATAGGTTCTTCTTCGATTTTTTTCCCAGGTTTTTCCCTCTAATTACATATCATACCTGTAATCTAAAAGAATACCTCAAAGCGCATGCGAATGTTGCGGAAAGTAATCTCTTCTATTTGGCCCAGGGCGTCTCCTACGATTTTCTCAAGATATCACCGGAAAAATACGAACCCCGAAAAAAGTCTATTATTTACGTTGCGACTCTGGGAATCACTTCCGATTTTATGGATCTTATTCCGATGCTTTCCGATTTATGCCGCCAAAACCCCGACCTTACCGTCAGTATAGTTGGGGATGGATGCAGAAAAACCGAATTCCAGGAGATGGTACATGCTCTTGGTATACAAGAGCAGATCTGCTTTAAAGGCCTGATAAGCCACTCCGAACTTCCCAATTTCCTTTCGCAACACACTATAGGTATCAACTACATGAGGCCTTCCAAAGTAAACCGATGCAGGGCGATTCTAAAGTTGCGGGAGTATCTGGCCTGCGGTTTAGAAGTTGTGTGCAACGACATGGGTGATGCGCAATTGTTTCAACACCATATAGAAATAGTGGATACAATAGAGGGCATGAAAGATAAAATCAATGCCATACTAAGCAAACCATTTTGCTGCAACACTGCCGGACGCAGACACATTGAAGATAACTTTCGATGGGATTTAATCATTGCCAATTTGCTGGAAGACAAAAATATATCGACAAACGACGCACTTTACAAATATGAAGGACATCGCGGCTCATGAAAATCGGCATCGACATAAAAGCATTTAAAAACGGGACCACCGGTATTGCCAGACACATAAAAAGTATGGTCTCACATATGCTGGAGATCGATAAGAAAAACGAGTACTATCTATTTGAGCCGCGTTCAAGCAATCAAATTGAATCAAACGATCAAGTTCATGTAGTAGCTTCTAACTGCCGCTTACCTGGAACAATTTGGCTCGAAACTTATGTTCCATACTACATTAAACGATACAACATCGATGTCTTCTGGGCAGCGGAACAAATATGTCCTCTTCTTTTCAAAGGTAAAACCAAAATAATCACGACGATTTACGATTTTGCCTACATTCACTATCCGCAAACACTTCAAACCACAAATTATTTGATACAAAAATTCCTCACTCCGGCGACGATGATAAGAAGTGATGCAGTCATCACCATATCTGATTATGTACGGCAGGAAGTACTTTCCTTTTTTGGTAAATACGCATCGCATAAAGTTTATTCCATTCCCTGCGGCGGACCCGGATGGACTACTCCCGCGAATTATAATAAAAAAGATCGAGGAAATTATCTTTTCTTTGCGGGCAACTTTGAGCAGCGCAAGAACATCATTGCGGTAATTAAGGCATTAGAGATCCTCAAACAAAAGGGCACCTCTATTCCCTTATACATCGCAGGTCCCAAAGGGTGGAAAAATTCTGATATCAGATCTTACTTAGAAAACTCGAAAATCAAAAACGATGTGCACCATCTTGGATACATATCAGAAGAAGATCTTAAATATCACTACCTGCACTGTCGCGCTTTAGTTTATCCTTCACTCTATGAAGGATTCGGTCTGCCTGTTTTGGAGGCTTTGTCTTTGGATTGCCCGGTAATCACCTCCAAGGGAACGGTGATGGAGGAGATAGGTAAAGATGCAGTGATTCTGGCCGATCCGAGAAAACCGGAGGAAATCGCACAAGCCGTACAGACGATCATGACAGATAAACAAAGAGTGGAAGGGCTGTTGAGAAACAAAGATGCCGTTCTGACGAAGTACACCTGGGCCAAATCCGCTGAAAAGCTCCTAAACCTTGCGGCATCTTTATAGCATAATTAGTTTGTCAACGCTTAAGCACCCTTTGGAAAAGGGAACGAAAACAGAAAAAATAAAGTATAGAAACAAAAGAGAAATAGACCGACACAACAAACCCCAATCTTATGTATGGATTTGCTCCCAAAAGCAGATCCCCCGCCTGCTCTTTTATCAGATAAGTTGTCAGCCCGCCGCCGGCGGATACGGCTATCGCGACTGCGGTTTTTGCCATCATTTGGGTTAAACCCACCTCAAACTTTTTTTTCATTTCGGCGGTCAGCAAAACAGAATAACAGCAGAGGCTTATTACGGTACCGATTGGAATACCAACATATCCGATCAACCGGGACAAAGAATATGATGCTGCTATATTTACGCCCGCAGATATAACGGCGTATATACTTAACTTCTTGTTCATTCTGGCGGCTTGAAAAAAGAAGGAGGGCAAATAATAAGCTGAATGGAAAACCAGTGAGATCCCGTAGATTCTCAAAATCCCGGCGGTCATTTCCAGACTCTGACCACTGACTTCTCTTGTAAAAAACAGCACCTCCAAAACTTCTTTACTGTAAAGTACAAAAAAGCCGGAGAATGGTATAAATATTAACAGTGTTACTATTTGCCCGTTTCTGAATAACTTGTTGAGTTCCTCTTTCTTGTTTCCTTCAAACAGACTGGAAAATCGCGGAAACAGGACGTTGGAAATTGGCACAAGAAGCACGTTAATAATTGTAGTACATATTGTCTGAGAAAATACGAGAGAGGTTATAACACCTTTCTGGAAAAATGATGCGATGGTTTTATCAATTATTGCGGCCAGAGAAAATACAGCCGTGACCATAAGCAAGGGAACCGCAGTTTTAACTATCCTGCCCAAACTGCCAGCTAAAATATTCAGGGGTACGCTAACCAGTTTACTTTCCGGCTCCCACACAAGGATAAATTGAAACAAGCAAGCAAGTGCATACGCGATTGAAGTTGCGATACAAAGATTTACAACCAGATTCTCCTGAGAGGAAAACAAAATCACTGTAACCAGAGCAACATTTATCAAAGGTAATAATACATTCTGATAAAAGAATTTTTGTTTAACACCAAGAATAGAATTTTGAACTTGAAACAGGGATCTAAAAACGATAAGAGCGGCCAGGATTCTAACATAAGGCACACTTTCACTTACGAATTCCCCGGAGAATCCCGGCATTATCATCTTTAATACGGCGGCAGGCCACAGACCGGGTATCAGAGATATAATCCCACCCAACAGTAGAACTGTTATGATAATAATAGAAAAGACCTGTGGAGGGTTTTGCTTTTTTTCTCGTGCCTCGGTGAAAAAAGTAGTTGAAATGCTTCTCAACGTAAGCAGCCCAAAGAAAGTAATCATGAAATCAATGATATTCAAAGCAGCATAGTATCCGTCCGTGCTGCCTGCAATACCCAGTTTGTTTACAAGAAGTATGTCCCGTATCAGTCCGAAGACTTTCGAAACCAGAGAAAGGATAAAAACGGTTGAGGTAAATCGAAGAAGAGAACTCATTTTTTCCTGGAGCTTAATTCATCGTAAAGCGATTCATAT
>CAZPHU010000089.1:0-13261 GCA_964586285.1 uncultured Fibrobacterota bacterium
TGGCGTTACAAACGCACTTCTTGGCGATACAAACGCACTTCTTGGCGATACAAACCGACCATTCATGAAACTGCCCGTATGCTCAATCTCTATCAGAAAATCTGTGCAATCCATCAATCCATGTATCCGTGATCAAAACTGGAAGTACAGAAAAGGGCTAAACGACGATGCAAACATCTGCAAAATTGCGAAAATAAACAGCAGTCCTAAAACCACCATCTTGGCAGCCGTGAGATTTTTCACCCATTCGTGCGCCTGTATAGGCTGCCAGACCAGGAATCCACACGCAATCATCTCCACGATGTGCTGTCTGCTGAAAACAAGGGCCCGAAGAATTGGTGCCGATTGTGCCGGTTCAACCGCCCCGACCATCGACGCCCAATAAAGCATCGCCTGATTGAAAGTCGGCGCCCTGAATAAAACCCAACCAAATAATACGATTACGTTGGTTAAAATAATCCGTGCGGCCAGGGGAAAAGAGTGATACAGCGGCCGCCGGCCCATCGTCCTTTCCCAAAGAAGCATCAAGCCGTGGAATACACCCCATGCAACGAATGTCATCCGTGCCCCGTGCCAGAGACCGCAGAGCGTCATTGTAAGAGCCAGGTTGAAATAGGTCCGTGCCGCCCCCCTGCGATTGCCGCCCAGGCTTATGTACAGATAGTCCCGAATCCAAGTGGACAGGGATATATGCCACCTGTTCCAAAAACTGCTGATGCTGTCGGATCGATACGGTGCGTTGAAATTCTTGATAAACTCAAAACCCATCATTCGTCCCAATCCAACAGCCATATCCGAATAGGCGCAGAAATCAAAGTAGATCTGAAAGCTGTAGGCAAGTACCCCCCACCAGGCGCTGAGCATATCGGGCCCGTCCGCCGCGAAAACCGCATCCGCCACTTGCCCCGCGGCATCGGCCAGAAAAACTTTCTTTGCAAGTCCGGCGATGAAAATCGCCACACCTTGAGCAAACATCCCGACCGTGTGCTTTCTGTGATCAAGCTGCCGGGATACGGTGTTGTATCGGATGATCGGACCGGCGATCAGCTGTGGGAAAAGGGCCACGAAACAGGAGAAGGTGCGCATGTCTTTTACAGGGGATGCCGTACCACGCCACACATCTATAGTGTAGCTCATGGACTGAAAGGTGTAGAAGGAGATGCCGATTGGGAGGGTGATATACATGACATCAAAAAGAGCAGGCCCCGCCCCAAACACTTGAGCCAGTCGATTGAGCCCGTCCATGAAAAACATGTAGTATTTAAAAAAACCAAGCAATCCCAGGTTGACCACAACGGATGTGGTCAGCGCGAAATTTCGCAGCAGATTCTGAGCCCGATCACGATTGTCTGTATGTTTGCCCCAGAGGTATCCAAGAAGCGCGAACAGGGGAAAAAGAAAATTAACCGATCGCAGCTCACGCAACCATTGACCGGTGCTTATCCGACTTGGGTAAACAACCTGCCCGGGCCGGGCGATCGCTTTTCCGCATCCGTAATCCACCACGGTGGATGCAAACATCAGCAGAACGAACCAGGGCTCAAACCAGCCGTAAAAGATGTAGCTTGCTATAGTGACAAACAGGTTGATCCAGCTGAGGTTTACCCTCATGCGAACCAGAGAGAAATAGATCAGCAGAAAAACCGGCAGGAAATAAAAAAGGAAAATGTGGGAAGAGAAGACCATTGGCTGCGAATTTCCTTTTCACACGGGAATGCCTGAGAAATCAGGCCCTCCCTCTATTTTGCTTTGTCAGCTTTTACGGCAAAGTACTTGTCCCCACTGTAGTCAAAATACTCATCCTCTACCGCGCCGTCCCAAACTTTTGAAAGAGGTTTTACAAGCACAAGTTTATGCTTGTCTCCGACCTCAAAAGACCCGACGTCTCCATCCACCAAAGTATCCATGTCCCCGGTGATATTGCCGCGCGCAACACGAGGATTATAGTGGCCGACAAGAATTTCACGTTCCTCGTAAGTTCCCCGCTCCACCTTAAGGACTCGGTATTTCATGACATACACGTAGTTGTAAAGATCGTTGGGCGGAAAAACGCCGGGTATTTCAAGAAGGCGCGCCTTAATGACAAGAGTATCGCTTGCGGATTCTTCAGTGTCTGCCTTTAAGGTCTTTTCTTCCTTTTGTGCAGTCTGCTTTGATGAACCGACAGTGTACTTTTCGGCCCCGGCTATTTGTATTAAACCGGCTGTTCCTATCAGTGCAAAAATGATTGTGTATAGAATTTTTTTGTTCTTTTTCATTTCTTATGCCTTTTTATATGCAGTTATACATTTCTCTAACAGACATGCACGGCTTTACTCGTGATAATTTTTATCAGACTTCTCTTGGGAAACATCGTGGAAGTTTCTGGCTTACCGGACAGGGATCGTAGCCCAGATCTCTTATGGCATCTCCGGGATCGAGATCGGCATCCTGAGTTACTCCCGCGACAACCGGCCACCGAAGCGGCGGGTTTACCATTTTCTTTTCCATGATCCGCGCCATAGCCGTGCATAGTCCCACCGGCAAATGGATTATCGGCTTGCGAGGCATGCCAAGAAGACGAAGGCAGAGTCTGGTAAAATCTATCATCGAGATCGGCTCCCCCCCACTGAAATTATATGTCTTGCCTCTTGCGCGCCTGTTCTTATGCACCTTAAGCAAACCGTCGATAATATCATCCACGAAAACCGGCTGTTTCAGAGCGTACCCGCGGCCGATAAACGGTATCACCGGAAACTTTCGCAGGTAGTTTAAAAACATATCGAATTCCTGCCCGCCGCGACCAACTCCATACACCAGCGTGGGTCGAACGATTGTGAAATTTAACGAGCTGTTTCGCACCGCAGCCTCCGCCGCGCGTTTGGAAATACTGTAGGGGGTAGTTTTGGGATATACCACCGATGCCGATGATACATGCACGAAATGCTTTACTTTCGCAGCAGCCGATTCTTCCACCATGTTGCGTGTACCGTTATAATTTACCTGCTCGTACTGACTATCATCATCGGTGATGATAACCGCCGCCAGATGATACACCGTATGCACACCTTTAACCGCGTTACGAACGGTAGGTCGATCGATTACCGATCCGAAAACCATATCGTCGGTGTAATCGGTTACCCGCTCGCAGTATGGGTCGTCGGGAAGAGTCAATACACGCACGCGGTTTCCCTTTTGCGCCAGACGGCGCACCAGAACACTTCCCATCACTCCGGTTCCACCCGTTACTAAAATCATTTCTTCACTCCATAATGGCCTGTAAGATACCGCCCCAGAACACGCAACACTCGTAGTCCATAGGTTATCGGGTTAAGATAGCTTGTCTCCCGCCCGTACCGGGTCGGGATCGGTAATTCTCCCACTTTCATGCCGCGCGCCCGGGCGCTTGCTATTACCTCCAGATCAAAATCGAAACTGGAACTTAGCCGCTCAAAAGGGATTCCGTCCAGAGCCTCTCGGCCGTAAACCAGAAATCCGCTGTGATAATCGCTCATGTTGAGTTTAAATACCGCATTTTCCAAATAGGTCAATATTCGACCGGCTATGTACTTGTAAAGCGGCATTCCCCCGGAAAGCGCCGTGCCCGAAGCGATACGCGATCCCTGCAAAATCGCGTAAGAGCCGGTCCTTATCGCCCCCGCAAACTGCGGGATAGCCTCCGGCGGATACTGCCCGTCGCCGTGAACACAAAAGGCGATATCGCATCCGTCCTTTGTACACAACTCCAGCCCCTTCTTGACCACCACTCCATACCCACGGTTTCTTTCGAATCGAACCGACTTGATCCAATCATTTTTTGCACACAGTCGGTCGATTATCTGCTGGGTTGAATCCTTTGAACCGTCGTTTATTATCCAGCAGGAGAGTATTTGCGGCCGGATTTGATCCGGTATCCGCTCTAAAACCTCTTCAAGATGGTCCGCGGCATTGTATGCGGGGACAAATATCGATATTCTTGGCTCGCTCAGCTTTCCTCCCGACCGTAAGCATGCACATAGTATTCGATTGTCTTTTGCAAAGCGATCCGAAGATCTGTTTTGGGGCTCCACTCAAGAAGCCTTTTGGCTTTAGAGATATCGGGCACACGTCGATCCGAATCCTGATAGCCCCGGCCGTAAAAATCTAGACTCGATATCTTTTGGACAGTCATATCTCCGAGATTTTTTCTAAGCCCTCGAAAGCTTTCAATCATCATATTTGCCAGCCGGGCTATGGTAACCTCATTATCCGGATTACCTATATTAAATATCTGTTGGCGCGACTCTTTTGGCCGCTGAAGAATCTTTACAATTCCATCGACAGCATCATCTATATAGGTAAAGCAGCGACGGTTTTCTCCACCGTCAACAAGCTTGATCGGCTTACCGTTAAGAAGCGCATCCATGAAACAGGCCAAAACCCGCGGGGTCCCCTCTCCATCTATCCCGGGAATATAATCCATCCTGGGGCCTATGAAGTTGAAGGGACGAATTATCGTATAGTCAAGCCCCTGCTCAAAACCGTAAGCGTATATGCTTCGTTCCAGAAGCTGCTTGGAGGATGCATAGCTCCAGCGCTGTGCGCTTACAGGCCCCATAAGAAGCGGGCTTTGATCTTCCTTCAGAATAAAGTAATCGGGATCGTTTCTCAAAGGCGAATCGGGCGGGAGAAAAGCTGAAAGTGTTTTGCCGTAAACCTCACTGGTGGAGAACTGAATCAGCCGTTTGCCCATCTGAGCACACATCTGAACAATCTGCAGCGAACGGATGTAGTCGATATCTATTACTTTCAAAGGTATAGTATTATACTGCGCCGGATTACAAAGCGCCACCAGAGAAACAACCGTATCCGCACGTGCAACGGCGTTACTCACCAGCCCGCTCTCATGCACATCCAGGCAGGAGAACTCAAACCGCTCATGCTCCAGAAACGGCTCGATTTTAGCGGAGGAAATATCTATGCCTTCTATTCGGCAACCGGTTGTCCGCAGCAGCCGCTCAACCAGATGCGAACCGATAAACCCGCCACAGCCAAGCAGAAGCAGACGCGGACTGTCTTTGTGTTTAGCTCCCACGATGACGCAAGTTTACCTTTCTTTTACTGTAAATGATTGGTCGGAGAATATCTTTCCCACAACCATACTGCCGTATAAGTGAATAAAAAGCACGACCTCGTTTTCAGATTTATAATTCACATCTCCGTTCTCATCACCGATTACCCATTCGTAGCTCATGCAGTTATACTTCTGATCGGTTGGAACATCGATACCTTTGGAGGGAATCGACACCCCAATCTCCGCTCCGTTTGCCATAACATCTATACCTGCATCTATTATTCTTTCGCTGTCTATTTTGTATTTGATAGTAACCGTGTCCCCGATGTAAAACGTTTCACCGCCCTCAGGATAGACAAGCTCAACCATACCACCGTCGCTGACAGTACATCCATCTTCCGGTTTGACCGTATTATCTTCACAACCCCATAAAAAAAGTGTCGTAAGAATCGTTGATAAAATTATAATATGTTTCATAACATTCCTTCTGATGAGTAATCAACCTTCCAGACTAAAGCTATCGCAAAAAAGAGCTTAAAACATCGTGGACTTAAACCCAAAAGCCAGCGTCCATTCATTTAGAAAAGCCTCCCAGTCGGGAGCATTCCACTGATCTGTGATACTCTCCTCACTCCCGTCTATCCCCGGCCTGTCATGAATCGGAAGGGATACCGCTAAAAACAGCGGATACTTCTGACGACTAAACTCCAGCCCGTAGGTAAACGACGCGCGCCAGGCTTCATGATCGGGATCGGGTATGGGATTGTATTCGGTTGTCCTGTAGGACGGAATCCAGGCGACTCCAAGCGGAGCCGAAAAGTTTACTCCCCACGAATGAACGTGATGTCTTGACGGAGAGTAAGAAAAGTATACTGCGGCACTCAGACTCGGTGGTACATAGGCGCCAAGATCACTCTCGCCGTATGGTTTGAATCGATAATGGAACCTCCGGTTACTTTTTCTATACGCATAATCCTGAAAATATTCGTCAAGAAACTCATTTTCCTCACTAAAGGGCTTCATGTTGAAAGGATGGTTATACGATATTTTCCATATCCACATGCCCTCCTCAACATCGCGGGTGTGCTCCAGAGAAAGTCCCGCGTTATACACTCCCCCGCCCATCTGAAGATCGGCGGGCAGAAAATTCATTTCGTGATCGGTTCCCCGTTTGATATCGTACTGACCGGTCGGAAGCGTCAATGAAAAGGCCGCCGAAAATTGACCGCTCATGCCCAAAGCCCGACTGATATCAACCGAAATATCGCCCAGTCCGCCGGTGATCTGGTGATTCTCAGGCTTATTGCTCTTGTACTGAACCATCCCCTGTCTGGATGAAAACGGTAAAGTCACCCCCATTGTGGTTGTCCATGTGGGCTTGAAGCTGATTCTGGGGGCAATGGAGAAAGTTTTGTAAGTGCGGCCGACGGTGTATCGAGGAAGCACTTCAACATCAACAAGCCCCCCGCTGACACCCTTTCCGATCCATTTTATGCCGTCTCCGGACATTCCGCCGGAACCCCCCTCACCGCAACCCCCGACACTCTCCCAGGGAAGAAGGCTGGGAGCCGAAGATGCCGTATGCGGGCAGGTTTTACTCTTTGAAGTGCATTTGTACATCACAAAAGCCGCTGCCAACAAAATCGACATAACCACCAGGGTACTTTCCATCGCATAATGCCGAAGATAAAAGAATCTCTTTTTGCTCATAATTCTGAATTCAGCTCAAATATTCATAAAGACTGCGGTCGGGCAATTTCGATTTTATTACTTCCCGCCATATTTCTATCCATCGTGTTTCGATCGACCTCTATTGTTATCGTCAATTAAGGTACATGATATATCCGTTGTCATACCCGGTACAGAGAAAGCGGCTGTCGGGCGAAAGGCCCCCTTTGAAAGGAAGAGCTACCAGACGCTGTGCCTCCCCGATCAGGGCAAAGGAGGCGTGATGTGCCAGGTTGTCGGAGCCGGATATCATCACCTGCTGCTTGTAGGTGCTTCCGGCGGCCCCGGTACGCTCCAGATCAGGAGTATACTTTGCCCCAACGCCGTAATTCCCCTCAATTTGCGCATAAACGACATAAGTCAGGTCCCGATTCGGATGCACCCACCAATGGGGTGCGGCGGCGTTCTCCGAAACCGGATACGGGGTCGAACCCGCACGAAGCTGCTGTGCATAGGATGCGTAGTTCGATCCGTTAATCCTGTATGCCGCGTTATAAACAATCCAGTTTCCATCGGGTGAAATCATCGGGCTTTCAAGCGCAAAATCACCAGCGCCGGACGGTTTGGGCAACATCACCGGCCTGGGCTTTGAATCCGAATAATCGATAAAAAACAGCGTGTAACTGCCGTTTACCAGCTTGGAATACACCAGCTTTACTTTGGATGTCCCGAAAAAGGCTTCCACCGATTTCCTATCTATAAAACCGTTCTCATCATATGCAGGCGAATCTACAGGTTTTGGATTAGAACCTGCCGGGTCTATCCACACATGAGGGGTGGAGATTTCTTCCAAAATTCCCTCGGTAAGATTTATATAGCCGTGATCCGAAACTCTTACCACGCCTGCCGCCCACTTGGAGAACGTTTTCTGAGATAGGTAGGTGATATAATCCGGATGAGTCGACCACTCGGGGTCCTGAAGCTGTTTGTCGGGATCGAGACCCAGGTCGGTGTTCATCGCATACCATCGCACCGTGTTGGATGTGTCGGTGACTGTAAGACGGTCGTGCATTCTCACACCGGCGGGGCCTGTGTTATACCCGGGCAGGCTGTCGGGCACGCGTACGTTGATCAATCCGTCATAGTTAAGCCAAAGCATACATCCAGAATAGTGGGGATTGGGACTGATAGAGGGATTACAGATCTGGGGTCCGTTGTTTATCGGATATAAAACACCGGAATTTGATGATACGGCCATACTCTCCAGGCCCGGTTCCGGTTCCGGTCGATAAGGCAATTCACAAGCCACAAAAGCCGTAAATGCATACAACAGAATGAACGTGTTTTTTCTCAATATTTTATGGATCATACTGTTTGTAACCAGGTAAATTATTTAACCGCTTTATTAAAAAACAAAGTTTTTTTCCCCAAACCATCATGCGCTACCCTGAACTCTCAAATGATCTTTATGGTCGCCGGGAACAAACGGAAATATACTACATGCCTTCAAATGCCTAAAAAGCAGAGTGAAGTTTTTTACAATGACTAATATATTCGATTAGATACCTCTAAGATTTACATAGACGCTACTTTCCGAGCGGTTGGAACAATACCGATTAAGAAATTGGGTTTGTTCCTTCGTCATCATACAAAATCGAACATTGATGAATTACTATGCTGAAAAATCGCGACTATATTTTGATCAATACAGTGGTAAAATCAGGAAAGTTTTTTTTTACGCTTGAAACGGCGATATCGGAAAAAGACTAAAAGCACGTTCAAATAAGGGAATGTAAAAAGCACCGTTAAAACAGGGTACATCAAACGAAACAGTGATGTTTTAAGGACTACCCCTCCTTCAGCCTCCAGGACAAGTCCCCGGCCGAACACCGGCTCTGCGCTCAAACGAAATGTCTTCCCCTTTGAGGCTAAAAATCCTTGAGCGGCTTTGATATAACCATATGCACTGCCTGTCATGGAAGGGTCCGGAGTGCCGCCGCGCACTGATACTTCCAACCGTTTCAATTTAATTATCCTGAATAACGCCTTGAAGAATCGAATCACCAATCTGAGTAGTTTACCAGCGATTTTCTTCTCCCGAAAAAAGAACCATGTTTCGCTTCGGCGGAAACGATCGGATAAAGATTGCTTTTGTTGGGATTTACCTTCTCCAGGCGTTTTCTCCTGCTTATCAGCCCGATAATTCCGATCACTATCCCTTTCACTATTTCCCGAACCTGACCTGTCGTCTCGATTATCGGGTACTTCAGAACCGGAATAATGTGGAGAGGCCAACTTTTGGTTTTCATCTGCTTGTGATTGGGAGGAAAAATGCTTGTGGACGTCTTCGGAACCACCCGAAATTCCGCCCGAAGGTTCTTTTTCGTCTTGATGCCGCATAATAAACGACTCGGTATCATCTTCGCCCTCTGTGTTCCGGTGATCTGAATCATCCCAATCTTCCGGCCTTACCTGATCGGGATTTTCATCATTTGCATCTTCATCATCTTCCGGTGAAACTTCATCTTCCCGTGAAGCTTCCGGGGCGCGAGATGATTCTTCTTCCTCCGATTCTCGATCGGTGCCATAGGAAAAATCCTGCCTGTTAAAAGGGGAATCTTCGGCATTTCGGTTAGCTCCCCTTTCTTCCCAACCATCGGAGTCAAACTTTTTGCCCGATGGTTCCGCGCTGTCCTCCTCGCCCGCGTTCGGCTGTTTTTTGGAGTCTCCATTCGACCTGACCCGTCCAAATATCTTTAAGCTCTGTTCACCCTTGGCGGAGTCATATGCTAAACAGAGCACTCGGGGAGAAAACCAATGGAGCCGGACTTTGAAACAAGGCCGATCGTATGTGCGACCGGATGCAGATAGCCCAAAGGGGGTCACAAGCAAAATGAGGAGTACTAACAGCAGTAGACCGAGTACACCCAAAAAAGTATATAGAATAATCGAAAAAACTAATCCCACAACTAAACCGAGATCAGGAATGAACCGACAACACGGGTCCGTTTTCGGTGATAATTTGATCCACAGCGATATCGTGATAATCAAAGGGCAGAGGATCTTTACTGATCTGGCATTCAAAGGCCAGACCTACAAGCGGGACACGCCCCTTCAGCTCCTCCAGAAATGAATCATAATACCCCTTGCCTCTTCCAAGCCGGGCGCCGTAGCGATCAAAGGAGACTCCCGGACAAACCACGAGATCGATATCGCTTTTCAAGAAATTCTTTCGTATTGACTCATGAGGTTCGAGTATACCGAACTGCCCCTCAACAAGCTCCTTTTTCAGATCCCGTATTTCAGCGACTCCCAATCTACATACACCATTGTAACAGTAAGGGACCACTAACCTCTTGTTGAATTCAAGCATCTGTTTCATTATGGCATGAGTGTTGACCTCTTCCTCAAGAGATACATAGATCATGACCGATCGGGCGTCTTTATACGCCTCGTACCTAAAAAGGTGTTCGCTTATCTTTTGTGACATTTTCAGTCGTTGATCTGCGGGAAGAGACTTACTCCTGTGAAGGTAGTGGCTTCTCAGCTCTTTCTTACGATTGTCGGTGTCGGCCGGTCGTGCATCTGCCGATGCCACAATCGACTGGGATGTTCCGTTGATCTCACGCCGTATCTCATCACTGTAATTTCTGATCTTTGCAGTAAATTTAGCGACCTCACGTATAAACCTGGGAAGCTCCTTTGATCCAAAGAAAAGCAGCACCAACACTGAAATCAACAGCAGTTCAGATATTCCCAAACCGGTAATCATACTTTTTTCCTCTCCAAAGCCAGGAATGAAACAAGGATACTTACTCCATAAAGCAAAAGCAGAGGCAGCGCCAAAAAGAGCTGAGACACAATATCAGGCGGTGTGAGCAAAGCAGCCAGAATAAACATCACCACAACTGCGTAGCGTAACTTCTGCCAGAGTAATCGTGGAGTTACGATACCAAGCTTAGTAAACACAAAGGAAATAATCGGAAGCTCAAATACGATTCCAAAGGAAAGAGAAAGCTTTATCAGAAAGCCCAGATACTCATTTGTGCGGAAAAGCGGATCCATGCGTCCGGCGGCAAACTGTGAAAGAAACTGTACTACATGTGGGATCATCAGGTAGCTGAAAGCTACTCCAACCAGAAAAGAAAGGGTGGAAAAGAATACCGCCGGAAGAATTATTTTTCTCTCGCGCTTATAAAGACCGGGAGCGATAAACCGCCAAAGCTGATAGAAAAGAACAGGCGCGGCAAGAAGAATTCCTCCAAATACGGCAATCTTGATACTGAGAACAACCGCTTCGGCGGGCGCCGTAAAAATCAGCTTTGGTTTCGGATCGGCATATCGAAGCGGATAGATCATTACCAGATCAAAGATTTTTTGCCAGAAAATCCCGCACGGAACGGCAAAAACCGTCACAGCGATCAGACTCTTCAACACTCTCCATCTCAATTCCTCAAGATGGTCCAGAAACGACATCTCTTTTTGACTCATAAGAACAAACTGGGGCTTACCGCCGGTTACTGTTTTTCCGAGTTATCTGCCTTCCGATTTTCATCTTTGATTTGTGCTTTCTCCTCATCCTGAGTAGCTTTTTTAAATTCCTTTATTCCGGAACCCAACCCTCTTGCCAATTCGGGTATCTTTTTGGCTCCAAATAATAGGACTACGATCACTAGAATCAGAATAAGTTCCTGTCCACCGGGAAATCCCATTTGCTACCCCTTTCGATTAAACCTGCAGATACCATGAAAACAGCTGCTGCGATAAAATATATTACTTGCTTATGAATAACGAATCAAGATTAGATAATCGTGAAACAATATATAAAGATAAAGGATCGTGAAAGTTGACTGAATCTAAAAACAACATTTTATTTGGTATTCACCCCATCAAACAACGTCTGGATTCCAAACCGGAAAGTATAGAGCGAATCTATCTGGATTCCCAAAAACGATCGAAACAAAGTTTCGAAATTCTAAAAATGAGCCGAAAAAAAAAGGTTTCCATACAACACGTACCGACACAAAAACTCGACCAGTTGGCGCAAACGACCAAACATCAGGGCTTGGTTGCAATCACCAGCCTAAAAGAGTATTCCTCCGAATTGGATGTGACTAAGCTTATTAAATCTTCCCCGAGCCCCCTTATTCTTGTGGCTGCTTCGATAGAAGATCCCGGAAATCTGGGTGCGATTATCCGCAGCGCCGTCGCTTTCGGTACGACCGCTCTTTTGCTCGAAAGACAAAACACTGTTCCACTGAACGCGACAGTAGCAAAGGCCTCTGCCGGGATGCTCGAACATATTACGGTGTGTAAACCCTATAATTTGGAAGGTATGATTTCGAAACTCAAAGAAGAAGGATTTTTGGTGGTTGGTGCGTCGGGAGAAGGAACGAATTCTATCACAGAATTGGATCTAGCCGGGCCCACAGTACTTATTATGGGCGGAGAACACAGAGGGATACCCCCCTATTTAGTCAAATCATGCTCGAAACTGGCATCTATTCCAATGACATCAAATGTACAGTCATTAAATGTCAGCGCTGCCGCAAGCATCTGCTTATACGAGATCTCGCGGCAACGCGGTTTTCCTCAATCAGTCTAATTCTTATCGAAGCCGAAAAAGTTATCCATTTTCTTGATTACATCATCACCGGTAATCAGGGAATCATCACTGTCAGATGACTTTTTCTTCGACTGTTGCTGCTCTTGACTTTCATTCTCAAGGAAAAATTCCGAAGACTCTATCTCGAAAGTGTCGTTCTGAGGATTATCCTTTGCGACATCTACCCCGTCACTATCTTCAAAGACTAATTCATCATCCCTTTGCTGATCCTGCACAGGGTACAACGGATTTTCATCAAGGTTATTTAGAGGTTGTTCCATACCGTCCTTACCGGCCGTATCCCCGCCGGAGAACATTTCTTTAGAGAATACCTGAGTGTTGTCAACCTCAAATGATTCTTCTTCCTCACTTTCCTCGTCGGGAATTATCCTCGGCTCGGATAAGGATTCTTCCGGTTTTTCCAGGCTGATCTGTTCGATATCCTGCTCTTCATTGGATTCGAATTCTTCGGAAACGACTCGATTGAATTCCTGCTCGAAATCGTCCTGTTCCGGATTCCTCTCCTGCAACTGCACACTGTCCAGGAATACTTCATCTTCGTCTTCTTCCTCAATATCACTAAAGACATCGGAAAGTTGATCGGATGAACCCGAATTAAACTGATCTTCTGCTGGAGCACCGGGAGTAACCTCTTCAGGTAAAATCTCCTCGGAAGCGGTTGCGAAAGATTGCTCTTTCTTCTCCTCAACAGGAGTTTCCTCGAGGAAAAATTCCGGTTGTTCATCGGAGATTTCACTCTCATCCGCCTCTTGTTGCCTGTTATTCTGCTTTGAAAAACCACTTTCAAGATTGTCAATATCCTCGGCAGCCTCATCAGATGCTTCGGGGGAGATTTCAAAAATCTCCTCATCCTCGAAAGCTTCATCTATAGATAACATTGAATCATTATCTTCTGCTGTCGGCTCTTCGGCCACAGGCTCTTCGGCCACAGGCTC
>CAZPHU010000089.1:13361-14862 GCA_964586285.1 uncultured Fibrobacterota bacterium
ACAGGCTCATTAGCCGGAGATTTCTCAATAACAAATTCCTCTTCCTCGGATTCACTGTTGACTACCCCTGCAAAAGCAAACTCCTCAGCCTCCACATCTTCTTCAGGCTCGGCGCTTGGAGAAAAGGACACTCTGGCGGTTTTCATATTATCAGTTATGTTTTCTTGCAGCGATGTCGGCTTGAACATAGAAAACCTGTAATCGAGAAAATTTTCGATGTATTTGATGAAAAACGGATCAACAAGATGCATATTTGCATGAAGTTGTTTGTTGATCTCCTCCAGCTTCGGGAGCAATTCTTCCTTCAGGCTGGAAACGTTCTTCTCACCCAGGGCTGTGGCCTTGAACGCATTCTCAACCACGCCGCAAATCTGCTCGATAGAAGAAACCGCTTCGTTTCTTTCCCGAAGCTTTTTCTGCTCACCCTTAATCCGGCCAATATTAATGCTGATCCATACAGTAGCCGTCACAACCACGCCGATAATAAAGCCTATAAACAGAAGATAGCTTTCCATATCGCATCCTTTCATGGAAATATCAGGATCACCCAAATGATGATCTCAGTCTTGATCTACTAAAAAATAGTTCTTAATCAGTAACTTATGGACTTGTCTATTCTGAAATTAATATTTTCCCCATTCACGCGTCCAAATCAATAGTGATTTTTGGTGGTAAATCAGTTCCTTTTCCGATTAATCATAATATTTTCAAGATGTTTTGTCTGCATTTTTCGACTAAAACATCCCGCGCTTTTGTAATATCCCTACTTGCGTCCACTGACGGCAAGATCATATAACCGGCAATACTTCTCCACCGAACCGTCCCAACCAAACCCCTTTAACGAATCCAGGCCGTTGCTTATAAGAGTACCATATTCAAGCAGGTCACCGTAAACCGTCACTGCTGCCTCTAAAGCACTGTAAGCCGCATCTATCATACTTCCATACAGAGGAATTTCGGACCTCTTTTCTACCGGTAAGGAGAGTATATCGCGCCACTGTTCCGATTTGTTTTCAATGGAATCACTTTCACGATACAAGATTCCGTTGGGCTTTGCCGTCGGTTTTGCCGCACGAACGGCAAAATGATTATAAAACTTAGGCAGTGTGACCGGCTTTACCGGTATAACCTGACTGATAAGTCCGCCGGTCGCTCTGGCAATAACTGGAGTCGCATGAATAAACCCCTCCGTCGCAGCCCCAAACGGCTCATAAAAGGAAGGCATAAGCAGAAAGGATGCTCCGCTTAAGCATGTATGATACTTTTTTTCATCCATTCTGAAAGGCCAAATCGTGACATCACCGTCCAACTCCCTGCACTTTTCAATGAAGAAGGATAAGTGATGCTCGTTTCCGTTTTTGGGATTACTTGGAGTAAAAACCAGCTTCGCGGATCCACGTTTTAAACGCTCAAACGCACTGAAAATTACATCGAAACCCTTCTGCGACAAATCAAGCCGCCCGCTCATGAAAAAGATCGGCACCCGTTTGCGTCTCTTATC
>CAZPHU010000090.1:0-14355 GCA_964586285.1 uncultured Fibrobacterota bacterium
TTTATCACTCCCACCCCTTCTGATCTGTCTGCCGGGATAAAAAAATCCTCCCCCAGCGACTGATACGTGTCGGCCGGGAGGGGTTCGTTTGCCTCGGAGATTAGCTAAAGTAAAGCTTAATGCAACGACATTGAGGCGGGACGGGAGGTGCCCAAATGTCGTAAGAATCATCCTAACATAAAAAGTTTTTCGGCCATGTAATTATCTATCGCCCGCTTTCATAACCTTCGATAAGACTGTCCATGGTAGTATTCCACTCCATGTCGATGGTGCAGCGACTGGGGTGTGCTTTATACCAGTCGATTGTTCTTTTGATACCTTCTGAAAACGGCACGGTCGCTCTAAATTCGGGTACGAATCTTTTGATTTTGGAATTGTCAAACACACAGCTTACAGCCTTGTCGCCAAGGAGTGTTCCTTTTGAATCGGGAAGCCGCGAAACAATGTAGTCAGAAGCGATATGTACAAGTTTTGGTTTTACTCCCGCCGCATGTCCGATAGCGTTATATATCTGATCCCAAGTCAGTACCTCGTCTGAAGTAATATGAAAGGCGTGACCTATTGCCTGCATGTTTCCCAGCAATCCAATAAAACCCTTGGCAAAATCGGTGTTGTGAGTCATAGTCCATAAAGCGCTCCCGTCACCGTGGACGACAATTTTCTTCCCCTTCAACATCCGGTCTACCAGAGACCAGGGGTGATGCCAGCTGCTTAATGCCGCCGGGATCATGGTATCCCCGTATGTAAATGACGGCCTTACTATAGTGACGGGAAAGCCGGTTTCCCTGTGTTGTCGGTTCAGAAGCTCTTCACAGGCTATCTTGTCCCGGGAGTATTGCCAGTATGGATTTGCTGTGGGGGTAGATTCGGTTACCAGGTAGTGGCTAAGCGGCTTTTGATATATCGATGCGGAGCTTATGAAAACATACTGATCGGTGATTTCGCGGAATAATTGAATATCAGTTTGAATATGTTGCGGAGTGAAAGCAATCCAGTCCACAACGGTATCGAAATGATATTTGTGTAGAATATCTCTGATATCATTTGGCTTTCGAATATCACCGGTAATCTTGTTTACTCCATCCGGGATGAACATCGAGTTATTTCCCCGATTAAGAAGGAACAGTTCTATGCCCCGCTCCGCGGCCAGTTGTGAAGCTGCCTGGCTTATCAGCCCCGTGCCTCCGATAAACAACACTTTCATATTAAATCAACCCCCCATGTTTATACTGCGTCAATCTTTTTTGTGATCGGGCAGCGATACCGTGTAAAACAAAAGCGGCTTTGGGCGGCCCGCTTTTTTGTCCTCCAGGAACTTCCAAATCATCATCATAAAAACGCACTTTCAGGTAAAAAATACGTGACCGCGATCGATAAGACAAATGTCAAAAGCCTCCATATAATTGTGGCATGTAAATTGATTAGAATTTGGGGTACATTATTGAATCATGCCGTTACATACATTTACCTAAGAGAAGGGGAGGGGCGTATGGGATATGAACCGGTCAAAAACACTGGTACAGAGCACAGGGATCGCAGAATTTCCTGGGGAGCAATATTTGCTGGGCTCTTCATAGCTTCAGGCATACAGATATTGCTCGGTTTTTTAGGAGCGGCGATCGGCTTGGCTGCTATCGATCCAATGAATCCCGGAACGTTTACAGTCGCTGCGGCAATCTGGCTTATCATTTCCGGAATTGCATCTCTATTTGCGGGTGGCTGGGTGGTTGGGCGCTTATCGGGTGAGCCGGTGGGACTCGATCGTGCTGTTAATAGTGTGACATTGTGGGGACTGGCGACACTGTTTTCGTTGTTTCTGGTTACCAGCACGGCCATGGCGGTAATTGGGGGTGCTTTCGGGTTGGTGCAGGCAACGGTTACAACAACCGGAGAGGCAGCCGCGTCTCTAGTTCCTCAGATCGGTCAAATCGTCCAGCAACAGTTTGGCGGTCCCGGCTCTCCCATTGCCGAGATAAGAAACCAGGCGGAGGAGCTTTTTGAGCAAGCAGCCGATACCCTCGAATCCCCCCGCTCGCGCCAGGATGCTCAGCAGGATTTGCAAACCATATATTCGGCCCTAACTCAGCTGGTAAATGAGGGGGAGATTCCAGATCAGACTCGCAGGCAGGTGCAGGATGTACTGATACAGAGAACCGATATGTCGCCCCAACAGGCCGACTCCACGCTTTCGGTATGGATTAAAGAGGCAGAACAGGCGCGCAAAGAGGTAACGGCCCAAATAGACAGCCTTGAACAAGCTGCCGAAAGTGCGGCGGATACCGTAGCCCAGGCCTCAGGCTGGATATTTTTCATTCTGCTTCTTGACCTGCTGGCGGCAATCGCGGGTGGGGTTGTAGCCTCGCCGTTAAAAAAGCATTAGATTGCAGTTGACAAAGTCAAGCTTTTTTGTCGAATTATCTGTATCTGTGATCTGTCTTTTGATCTTTGATGCTTGGGGTTTGACGAAATCAGGTATATATATTTGAATGGGAAAAAGGTGTTGTGTTTTCAAGTTGATGGTGTATGAAAAATGAGAAACCTGAAATAAATGCGGTGATTGAACAGTTGAGGCATCTACAAGAGGCGGTTGTCGATGCCTCGTCTGTTATTTACATGCAAAAGGCCGGGTTCCTGGAGCCGGCAGCACAGATATTGCGGTTTCATTCGCCTTTATCGGTCGCAAAGGAGACCGGATATCGCGACCTGCCTATAGAAATACATGAGTGTAACACCAATATCGACTCTCCTGACGCTCAAATTCTCTATCTCGCAAGAACTTTTTCCTTTCCTGTCGTCTCTGAGGATAAGAAGGTCTTACTCACAGCGTCTAAACATGGTCTCCCATATTATAATGCACTGATGATATTGAATTATCTGCTTGATAAAAATCACCTGGATCTGAACGGGTTTCTGTATTTTAGGAAAAAGCTGTTTCTCATAGCCCGTTACGGCAGGAACATTCAATCTTACGGTGCGTTGGTTACTGAAAATATTTTGAAATCTGAATTTAAAGGTTCTGAGCGGATAAATTGCCCAAAATCTTCAGGATGGAAGGTTTGAAGCAATTGCGTGAAATATACTGTAAGGTTTTTTTCAGGATGGCTGTAATCCTTGGGCCAGAGAATAGTTTAAATTGCCGCAGATAAATTGCGACATTGAAATGAAATATATTGACCCCGCCCCTCTTAAGGGAAGTCAAACAATACAAACTTTTTTAAAATTTATAAACCTGTCAGGACTTGTTTGGACAGGTAGCCCCTTGTATCTTGTAGGAATCGTTTAGGCTTGAAATGAACAGGAGATCCAATGCAAAGGCTTCGCGGACTTAATTTCGGCGGATGGTTCAGTCAGATTGATGCCATAAAGGAGAAAGATCCACAGACTTTTCCCGGCATAGACAAGCACATGGATACTTTTTTGGGGGAAGGTGATTTTGCTCAGGTCGCGTCCTGGGGATTTAATCACGTACGTCTTCCGGTCGATCATTATCTGTTTTTTACCGGGGATGAAAGACCTTTAGGTAACAGGCTGGAAAAAATGGATCGGGCTATTAATTGGGCAGCGGCCAATGGGCTGAGTCTGATTCTGGATCTTCATGAATGTCCGGGCCACGATTTTTCAGAGACATCCAATATACCCGTTCAGAAGCTCTTTTCCGACCCGGACTATGTCAAAAAGACCGAGAGGATCTGGGCAATTATTGCCGAGCGCTATGGTGGTCATAAACATGTGCTGTTTGAAGTGCTTAACGAGCCGGTTGCTCCAAGTGCTCAGATTTGGAATGAAATTAAGGATAGTCTCTGCAAACAGATCAGACGATATGCTCCTGAAAGCCCGATCATCACCGGATCCAACATGTGGAACTGGCCGTCACAGTTTAATTCTCTCACACCCGTTGATATCGATAACATGATCTATACATTTCACTTCTATGAGCCGCTTCTTTTTACTCATCAGCACGCCCCGTGGATTACCGAGCCGGAAATCAGGATGACCAGGGATTACCCTTCGGATTATGGTCCCGGCTTTGTACGTAAGTATGATCTGGTTATGTCCGACGGGGTCTGGGACAAGAGTCGTATGGAGCGCGAGCTGGAACCCGTGACCTCTTTTGGTAAAAAATACGGCGTAGATATCATCTGTGATGAATTCGGTGTTTACGCTCCCGTTCCCCTTAACGCTCAGCTGAAGTGGCTGGATGATCTTCTATCCACACTAAAAGAGCGGAACATCGGATTTTCCTACTGGAATTACAAAAACCTGGATTTCGGTATCATCTCCCGAGGCGAGAAACTTCATGAGGGGCTAAGTCAGTATGATAATCCCCGGCGAATAAATCATGATGTGCTGAGCGTGCTTCGAAGAAATTAGCGTTTGATTTCCGCTGCACCGGGTAAGAAGTTAAAATCTGCCTTTTTGGATACATCTTTCCCATCTAAACTCATGGCATATTGAAATCTAAGCCGCCCGGGCGCTTTGGCCCACTGCTTTCTTCCTGAAAAAAAATGAGCTTTGCACTGCTTCTTCGGCACGAATACATGGTTATACCAGGTGTTTTTCGTCTAGCAAAAGGAGTATCTGTGTTAAAGTGTATGGCAAAAAGTATGATTCTGATAGTGGGAGTTTCATTACTGTCATCGATTAACGCCGCGATTCATGTTAATGAAGTCGGATATGAGCCGGCGGGAGCAAAAACCGCGGTTCTTCAGGACTCATCCAACGCAGCGACGTTCTCATCTACTTTTTCGATTCAAAACATGTCGGGCGAAGAGGTTTTTACCGGAGAAGTAAATGAGGCCGTTACCGTTCAGGGATGGGAAAATCGCACCTTTGCGGTTTGCGATTTTTCGGCCTTTAGTACCGAGGGCACTTTCGTGTTGAAATGCGGAGATCAGATCAGTGAAGAGTTTCGGATAGCCGAAAATGTTCTCTTTGAAAGCACCGTAGCCGATCAAGTAGGTTTTTTTCAGGGGATGCGCGCCGCGCCCGACGATCACACTGCCGTTCCAAAATTTGGTGAAGACGGCTCCACCTATGATGTGCGCGGGGGGTGGTATGATGCAACTGGAGATCGTGGGAAGTATCTTTCACATCTGTCCTTTGCCAACTATATGAATCCCCAGCAGATACCGATGGTAATATGGTCGCTGCTGCGCTCCTATGAGCTGAACGAATCATATATTTCCTCTCAGAATATCGCCATGATTGAAGAAGCTGCCTATGGGGCCGATTATCTTATGCGGGTATTAGATGATGCGGGGTATTTCTATCAAGTTATTTTCAACAGGTGGGGCCATGCCGAGGAAGGCTTCCATATTTGCGCCTGGGTACATGATCCGACAATAGTTCCCGCATACCTTCAAACCGGACAAAAAACATCCGACTATCAGGCCGCGTTCAGGGAGGGCGGGGGAATGGCAATCGCCGCACTGGCCAAGGCTTATCAGATGGATGTATCGGGAGAGTTTACCTCGGGGCAATATCTGCAAGGAGCTAAAAAGGCCTACGATCACCTCAAACAGAATAATCTCACATACTGCGACAACGGCGAGGAAAACATAATCGATGATTATTGCGCGCTGACGGCCGCAGTCGAGCTATACAAGGCAACGGCTGATGCCGATTACCTTTCCGATGCGAAGAGCCGGGCCCAATCGTTGATCTCTCGATTTGACGAGCGGGGATTCTTTTTCTCCGATGATGCAAAACGTCGGCCTTACTACCATGCCGCGGAAGAAGGTCTGCCGGTTATTGCTCTGATCGAATACATGAAGATCGATGATTCGAAAACAGAGGAAATCCTTTCATTGCTGCGGAAGTGGAAAGAATGGTACCTGGAACTGGCCGGTGAGGTGAGCAATCCGTTTAACTACGCGCGAATGTACTGGGCGGAGCCTGTTAGCTCGGGGCCGGGGCAAATTCCCGGGGGTAACATAGCTTTAGGAAAACCTGTGGAGGTAAGTTCAGTACAGGAGTCGCATACCGCGGAGCAGGTTGTGGACGGACAGTCTTCCACACGGTGGGGAAGTAAGCTGTATAACGATGCCGATGATTTGACCTGTGATGAATGGGTGATAATAGATCTGGAGAAAAAGTATGAAATAGATACCGTTTTTCTCATGTGGGAAGCAGCCTTCGCAACGGAGTATACAATAGATGTGTCCGATGACGGCGCGTCGTGGAAAACCGTATACGATACCCGGAACGGAGACGGGGGTAACGATACGATTGGAATTTCACCAGTGGAGATTGCCCGCTATATCCGTTTAAAGGCGGAAAAGCGTCATATACCCTATGCCGGCGTCTCCCTTTATGAGTTTCAGGTTGGTGGGCAACCATACGCAGATCCTGATGCACCACAGGAGCCGGTACAGGGATATACGAGTTTTTTCCAGCCTCATACAAACGAGACCGGATATTGGTGGCAAGGTGAAAACGCCCGCATAGCATCAATGGCAGCGGCTTTCCTGTGGGCTGAGATGACGCTTGATCCTGCTTTTCGCATCGGTGAGGATGAAGTATCCCAAATCGCGTTGGCACAGTTTGACTGGATATTGGGTAAAAATCCGTTTGGCATATGTATGATGTATGGATACGGTAAGGAAAACTATATCGATTATATGGGTATAGAAGCTTTCCCCAACATTAAAGGGGGAATATGTAACGGTATAACCGCCGATATCGAAACGGAAACTGATTTGGCCTACATGCCCTATGGTGGAACAACCGACGACTGGCGCTGGATCGAGCAATGGCTTCCGCATAATGCATGGTATCTTTTTGCGTCGGCGACATTGTCTCATGTGAATGAGCGCACCATATCTTCTATAAAAGGATCGGACGATTTTGGCCGGGCACACGCACCGAAAGCCTTTTTCAACTCTACCGGGATAACTGTTAACGCCAAGGGTGAGGATACAAAGCTGATTATAATGGACCTTCGAGGGAGAACCCTTGTTCAAAAGTCATTGAGCCGATCGAAAACCGTGAGTTATAAGTCGCTGGGTTTGTCGTCGGGAGCCTACATCGCTGCCGTTCAAAAGAACAGAGTAAGAATCAGTCACCGGTTTTACATAAGTAAATAGTTCGGCGATACTGTTAAAAAGGGGTGTTTTACACGAGGGTAAAACATCCTTTTTTTTTTAGAGGATAGAAGCCAAAGAAATTTTTATACCAGCCGTTTGCGAAATCGCCCTGAAAGAAAAGGACGGTTTTGTGGCTTTCATAAATGTATGTGTAACCAAAATGAGGTGATGGCGGAGAAGGAGAGGTTAGTGGTTTAACAATTAAGTCTCTTTTGAAATACCTGTAATCGCTAACCTTTATTTCCGAATACATCCTATGGTATATTAATTAGAGGATAGATCGGAAGAACTTACGAATAATATACCTCCGAGTTTCGCCACGTGCAGAGTTTTCTGTCGGGTTTATCTTCCGCCCACAAGTAAAAAAAGTCGAAATTGCTTCTTTCCAATTCGTTGGGTGATGAATAATTAATTTTCCGTGCATGAGTGATCACTCTATTTGTGTAGGTAATCCCATGCATACATTTTTTGAAGGAGACATCATGCGATATAGGAGTACATGTGTTGCATTGTTGGTTTTTTTGTGCGCAGGCGCAGCGAGTCATTTAATCGCTAAAACGTCTTTTACTGAATCAAAGTGGTTTAGTAACGGATTCGCACCCGAGACATTTTCGTTCGCCTACGGTGGAGAATCCAGGATAAAGACCGTGGGTGGGGAAGAAAATGCCGCCGATTCGGTGTTGAGGATTAGTCTTGATGATCGCACCGCATCTGGAGCGGAGATTAGTTTATCGGCCAATACTCTCGATTTGTCCGATATGCGTACCACCGGTGCTCTATCATTTAAGGTAAAGGGGGCCGCTGGAGGGGAGCGGTTTTATATCGGTCTGAAAGATAACGCCAAATCGGGGAAAGTACAGGTCAAATGCAAGAGTGAAAACTACCTTACCGTCAAATCCCAATGGCAAGAGGTATCGATTCCTCTTAGCGGGTTTTCCGATGCCGGTGAAAAATGGATCGACGAGTATAACAGTCCTGCATATGATCATATCGATTGGGAGAGTATTACAGCGGTTGTGTTCTCGACACAAAAAGACCAAAATCTAAGCAGCAGTACCGGCAGAATGGCTACCCTGCTTATCGATGATATCAAGATCATCGGCAATTCTGCCACACCTGCTAAGCCCAAGATGGTTCCATGGAAATTGCGCACCGAAAAAGTCGAGGGGACTAAGTTAGAGTCTGGTGATTCCACTGATATCCTGTTTTACTGGCTTGGTGAAAAGCTTGCCCCTTATACCTCGGCATATACTTATGGGGAGCCAACCGATTTTCGTCTTATTCAATCGCAAAACGAAAAAAAATCATCTGTATTTGCCGCGTACTTCAGTGACAGCGAATGGAGTGGAGTTACACTGAACAGAGGAAATTCATTTGCGATAGATATAAAGCCCTATTTAAAAACAGGTGGTGTCGAATTCTACGTTCGTGGTGCTGAAGGTGGGGAGGTTTTTGCGATTGGAATGATTGACGACAACTCCGATGGAGCAGATAAAAAAGTTCAAAGCTCGGTGGAAAGCCGCGGCTATGTCAAAGTGACCAGGGAGTGGCAGGTCGTAAAGATACCCTTCAGTGATTTTAATGATATCGGAAGATGGTGGGACAGCGATGCTAATCAGAACGTCATGAGCACCATTGACTGGACTAAAATAACCGAACTTCGATTCTCTACCAACAAGGGGGCGAACAGGCATGCTCGGGAAGGCGAAAACGGTCCGGTTGCACTTTACTTCTCAGATATACGATTTGTCAAAGAAATGGACCTGTTCAACCGGGAGGCGTATTGGGAGAGTTTCAAGTCGGATGCTCCGGATAAGCTGCTGGATGACTTCGAAAATAAGAATAATATTGCCGGGTGGAGAGCAAACATCGATTCGACTTCGAAAATGACAATTTCAGAGGGTAAAAATGAGGAAAACAACTCTAAGGCTATTTCGATCGATTATCAAATGGGTGCCTGGGGGGCGGCATCATATGTCCTGAAGGATTCAACTATGGCCGATTGGTCCAGGTATGGGGCTATACAGTTTGATTTTTATTCAGACAAGCCGATAGACAAATTTACAATACTTGTTCAGGATGGGGGAAGGGAAGCATGGAGCGCCTTCTTTGAGGCCAAAAACGGATGGCAGAATATAATCCTGCCGTTTTCACGTTTCGAACTTTTCGAGCACTGGCAGCCCGAGGATGCAAAGACAAATCGAAGGATTGATTTGGATCGGATGTATTCATACGAGTTTCGCCCCGCTCATCCCGGTAGTAAAGGCACAATCATGCTTGATAATGTGATGTTGACCAACAGAAGTGCTGTTCCGAAAATAAGCTCGATTCGTTTGAATCAACAGGGTTATATTGAAGGAATGGTGAAGAGGTTCGCTGTCACGGATTCAGCCGCACGTAAGTTTTCTATTGTAAATGAAAAGGGTAAAAGCGTTTTCGAAGGCGAACTGGAAAAAGGAAGAGTGTGGGATCTGTCAGGAGAATATGTCGCGATTGGCGATTTTACTTCACTTGATAAACCGGGCAGATATCAATTGCAGGTACGGGAGACTGGCGAAAAGACATCTGTATTTATTGGAAAGGATATATACAAGAAGGCATTCGACGCCTCAATCAAGGCATTCTATTACCAGCGGGCATGGCAAGATCTTGAGCCAAAACATGCGGGGAAATGGTCTCGCAAGAAAGGGACCCCCGATACCGCTTGTGAGTACCATCCCACGACTGGAAAGGAAGGGGTGGGTGATGTTTCGGGAGGGTGGTATGATGCGGGCGATTACGGCAAGTATGTCGTAAACGGGGGAATAACCGTGGGAACCTTGTTGGCCTTGTATGAATTATTTCCCGATCGGATGAGTGATGCTTTAAATGTTCCTGAGTCTGGTAATGGCGTGCCCGATATTTTGGATGAGGTAAGGTATGAGCTTGACTGGATGAAAAAAATGCAGGATAGTGACGGTGGAGTATTTTTTAAGATCGGCCCCCTTAAGTGGGACGGATACGTGATGCCGGTGGATTGCGAATCCAAGAGGTATGTTATAGGAAAGAGTACCACCTCGGCACTCAATTTCGCTGCTGTAACCGCAATGGCGGGGCGTGTTTTCGAAAAGGTAGACAAAGCATACGCCTCCGACTGTCTTAAGCGCTCCGAAAAAGCATGGCAGTGGGCGATCAAAAATCCTGATGTCAGAGAGCCGGATGAGCAGGGCGGCAGCGGTGCCTATTCGGATTCCAAATTCGAGGATGAGTTTTTCTGGGCGGCTTGCGAATTATACACCACCACACAAAAGAAGGAATATGAGCAATTTATACAAAAAAACAGTCAAATAAACAAAATGACCACAGCTGCTAACTGGCAGAATGTGCATAATCTTGGCTGGTTTACCATTGCGACTCATTTCGAGCCGGAGTCGTCCAAGCTCGCCGGAATTGCACGCAATCATATTAAAAAGACGGCCGATACTTTTCTGGCCCAAATGGATTCTATTCCCTATCGTATCCCGTCGAACTCATTTATGTGGGGCTCCAATTCCGAACAGCTCAATCACGGAATCGTGTTGGCATATGCCCACCGTTTCACTGGATCGGAAAAGTATCTGAACGCGGCTGTCGAGACCTGTGATTACATCTTCGGCAAAAACGCGGTCGGGTACAGCTTCGTGACGGGTTTCGGCAGCCGCTCATCGAAATGGCCGCATCACAGGGTTATGGCTGCAGATGGTATAGATGAACCGTTACCCGGCTTTGTGGTAGGTGGTCCAAATAATGCCATGCAGGATGCGCAGGATCCAAGTGTGCACTATTATCACACCGAACCTGCCCGGGCATATCTGGACAAGGTGGCATCATACGCCAGTAACGAGATTGCGATAAACTGGAATGGGGCACTGGCGTTTATGTTGGGGTATATACAACTTTCCTTAGAGTAGGATTGTGGTTGCAACAGGTTCCTCCGTTTGAGCGGCTATTGGTAGAAAATAGTTATCTCAGGCGGAGGTTTTTTTCGGTAATTGGTCAAACGCCTATAGAACCATCAAAGGCATGATTTTTTCAGGCAATTTTATTGCGTATACGATAAAATCTCTGGAAAGAAGTAATGACTAATCCGATCCGAAACACCACTCATTTCCTCAAATCGCAAAAATGGCTGCACATATTGCCGGCTTTAATTACGATACTTGCTTTGGGCGGTGTGTCGTTGGGGTATCTATTGGTACCCCAGATCAGGGAATTTGTAAATGAAGCCTGGCAGGTACTTACCAGTGAAAACCGCACACGTATCGAACGATGGGTATCGGAATTTGGGATCTGGGGAATAGCTATTCTTCTGTTTTTCTTTCTGGTGCAGATGTTTGCGTTTGTTCTTCCTTCCTGGTTTCTGATAATCGTCTCGGTACTAGCTTATGGACCCGTGCTGGGGGGTATAATTGCGCTGGTCGGAATCGCTCTTGCCGCTACGGTAGCATTTCTCATAGGACGGCTTTTCAGTGAAATAACCGTTCACAAAATGATAGGAAAGAGAAACGAGAGGAAGATGAGATTTTATCTGGATAAGTATGGTTTCTGGATAGTCGTTATTTTCAGGCTGGCCCCATTTCTATCCAATGATGTGATAAGCTTCGTGGCGGGGCTGGCCACGATGAAATATTGGCATTTCATGGTGGCTACCTCAATCGGCATCACTCCTCTGATTACATTAATTGCCTTTCTGGGTGAGACCAATGAAAGGCTTCGATACGGCTTTATTATTGCCTCCGTCATCAGTATCATCGGTTTTGCGATATATGTCTGGTGGGATCGCAAACAACAGGAGAAGATGAGCGGACATATGGCATCCTGACGCGAAATTGCCGAAAAGGCCTCCCCTGAAGACATCCTTTCCTTAAATACCAGCCGCATAAAAGAAATTTGTCGTTACCGCAATTAGACCGCAGTACCTGGTTTCATTCTTTCGATACAGAGTGCCGATACCGTAAACTCTTTCATTGGGTTCAAACAAACGAATATAGCAATCCACCACTCATATCTACTTTCTTGATACGCGCCTGGCAATCGCAAAGACTAGCTTTAAAAAAATATCACTCTGCAACTATGGAGCCCTGGAATACCTAATTCAGCAGGTAAAGACGATTGATTGAAAGTATCATACGAACTGATGTAATTACCGAATAATGGCATTGATGCTTTTATAATCGCGCTCCATACTTTTCACGATTGGTATGTCGGTAAAGCTTTTGATTTCCCTGATTGCCAGAGGCGAACTTGAGCATAACCCGGATATCGCATCGGGTTTTATACCAAAAGAGTCTTTCAGGACCTTAAGTCCCCCTGCAACTCCCGCCGAGTCCGCGGCGCAGAAAAGCAGCTTATGAATGCGTGAGCGTACCTCTTCGCACTGAAGCAACATCGCGGTTTCCCGCTGGAAAATCCCGTCGGCAAACTCAATAATCAGATAATTACGCGGATTATTACCGTATTTTAAATCGATTCCCCTGAAGATCGCCAGTAAATCTTTTTTCTCAAGCATATATGTGGATGGAAAACCAAAGAAGGAAAAATCAGCTATATGTTGGGCGCCGCAGTCCTCCATAAGCAGGATATCCTTGAGACTAGCCGTACCGGTTACCTTGGCCGCACGGACTTTTTTCTCCATTGAAGAGAGTGCGTAGCAGCATGCGGCTGCGGCATAACTTTTTCCACTGTTCATAGCTGTTCCGATACAGAGAATAATTTTGGCTCCCGGACCTTTGCGCTCCTCCTTTTTGGGATGAATAAGCGCATGATTTCTGGTATTAATCACTTTACCATCATTTTCGCATACATACCCCATTATTCTAATCTTCGTAGGTGAACTGATCCTCTCGTTTCGACATGTCATTTCGCCTATGATTCCCCCACGTGCAAGCATATCCGACGAGTCTACGGGGGTCTTAGGGACAAATCCTTCGTAGTGGTCTGGAGCGTAACGGTTTCCAAACACGAAAACTGCTCGCGTGCGGTCGTGAATCGTATGGATTCGAGCGGAAACACTCTCAAGTGAAGTGTGAAAGCCAAGCCTGCTTACTTCACCATAGACCAGATCTCCCATTTCAGGAATTTTTTCCGGAATATCGCAATAAAGTTTTATCAAATTTCTGGGGATGGAGTAGGCGGCACTTGGTATAATACAATTCTGCTGGATTTTTTTCATATTCTTATAAAGATCCTTAGCTATCTAAATTCCTGATCTCTTTATTTTCAATCAAAATCCAAAATACACTCTCGACATGGGGAAAGAGAAAAGAAAAAAGTAAAAAGGGAACGCTCTGAAGGGGGCGTTAAAAAGCCGGTAAAAATCGAAATCAGCTCAGCATCGGAGATAGGTGGTAAATTATGGTAATGCGGGCAATTTGAAGAGGCTATATAGAAAAGTCACGCCGATCTGATTTTTTGTCCGGCCTCGCAAGCTCAGTCAATATGACGCACCATTTCCCACATCGGTAAATTAAAAACGGGCAGAATTATTTTCTTGATGACCCTGAATCCAAACTTTTCGTACATGCAGACATTACCTTCGGTTTCTGTTTCCAGATAAATTGGCATCTTTTCTCGACTACCTTCATTGATCACAGCACGTATGAGCCGACCTCCGTATCCCCGGCCCTGAAATCGAGTGGCTATACCTACAATCTGAAGGTAAATGTATGGTTTTCCGTTCATATATTCTTTCCGGTTTTTCCGGAGCAGCTCAAATGATGGACTCATTCTGCGCATGGGTCTTTGTCCCATTCGTAAGCCCGGAACTATTGCACCGCTTAGAATTATGCGCCAGAGATCCATATCCGCCAGTCGGCCCGGAACCCATGCCGCAACCCCCTCAAGATTTTCCGATGTCGCATAAACCTTTCCGTACTTCATGCAGTATCTGATTGGTACCTCGAAAAATGCCGGGAATTTTTGATCAAGTCGGTTTTCGTCCATAAACAACTTAACCCAGACCGGATCATGCGAAAACGCATCCGCCAGAACAGCGCCTGCCTCTGAGATATCCTTTTTTTGTACCTTGTAAAGCATGATGTCTACCCTTTACAGCAAAAAGGAACGTGTGTTTTTAAGAATTTCGGTATTCACAGGTAATTGTCCAGAATATAGTCATTTGGCCGGATCGAAATGCTGAATTCTTTATAACAACATAAGGATACCATACATTTTGGAAGCATTTATTTTGTTCGTTAAGATCAGTACAAGAAAAGGCGCGGAATAGATTTTCCCGCGCCTTTACAACCATACA
>CAZPHU010000091.1:0-14340 GCA_964586285.1 uncultured Fibrobacterota bacterium
TATTCGGTTTCCGATGACCGGCTGCCGAACTGTGCGGCGTTGGGGGTTGTGTTATATCGGGCCTTGTTGTTTTGTACCGATCCTTTTTCGCTGGAGGATCCGTTTTGCGGATGTCTATTTTCCTGTGTCATTCAGACAAATTCCGTTCATAAATGGAAATGCTTGGTAATCAGATTCTTTTCATTGTTAGGATTTCACATTATCACTTGTCAGGAGCCTTTCAACACTTCTTCGACAATTTTGACACCTTTTTCCTTTTTTTCCTCTTCTTTAAACACCGCCGAGAGTAAACCCAACTTATCTGTTTTCAGGACATCCTGAGCATCCGCAATCACATTGATCATGCGTGAAACGTTTATGGAATCAATATCAGTCACAGCACCAATATTGGCTTCCCTGACTCTGACAGCATTTTCTTTTTGATCTTTTCCCATGGGCACAATCACAAAAGGAACCTCATTATATATACACTCTTTTATCGATGCCAATCCGCCGTGGGTCACTGCTATATGTGCATTTTTCAGTTCCGCCGTCTGCTCCAGCCAGGGAATTACAGTAACCTTTTTTGTGTTTTTTATCTTAACATAGTCAATGATTTCTTTTTCGAGCGAATGGCCTACCACGAGTTTTAGATGATATTCTTCCATCGATGTATCACTCATCATGTCTATAAGAGTTTTGAAAAGATTACGCGCCCCGTCCAGATAATCTCTAACCCTTGACCCGGCGGTAGCATAAATCGTTTTTACAGCGTACGGGTTGGAAGTTGTGTCCTTTGAATCCGACTTATTTACTTCCGACAAAATTGAGGCTTCAATGTAATGAACATTATCGTTATGCGTGAAGTAATCGAAATCAAAAACACCGGGACAAAACAAAAGCTCCGGTTGCGTTGCCAGGGGGGCGACAAAGCGTCTGATACTTTCCAAAGTGCCGTCCAGATCTTCCACTTTTAATTTTAGATTTTCGGCAACCTTACTGCCCCTTGCCGCCTCTTTCATGAACCGGGAAGCCAGTTCCTGGGGCAAGCTTGCGAAGTAGCGAAGTGCAAAAATCGCAGGATCTTCGGCGGGATGACGCAAAAAGGTGGTAGTAGTTATAAGTGGGATATTGTGCCTATAATGCAGTAAAAGAGCTTCCATCGCGATGAAATATCCGGCCAGAAGAATATCAGGTTTGTTTTCCGGGGGGAAAGGCCCGTCCAGCTCTCCATCGAGAATTTTTATAACCTGAGCCGTTCTGGATTTCATTTCTTCGGGACGGTCATAAGTCATCGACGTGTATCCAAAAGGGTAAAGATTGGCCAGTACTTCCAGATATTCTTCTTCTACATCGATATGGCCTTCAACAATCAAACGGCAATCCGGAATGCCAAAGAATTTAACCGTATGACCTTTCTTCTTTAGCCGTTTACCAAGAGCCATCACCGGCCTCCAGTGACCGTGTTCCTGAAATAAATCGGGACATATCAATATATTTGCGTTTTCCATTTTATTGAACCTTTCGTGTGTTTACTCGGCTTATTCTTCTACCGGAAAGTTGACAACAATGAATATGTCTTCAATACTATCTTCCATGCTCATTTTGTCGTCTCCCGTATCGATTCCCAATTCTTTCAAACTAACCGAAACATTAACCGATATATTCGGAAGACTCTCGAATGAACGTAAAACCGTCGATGTATCATGAGAACTGGATTTTGTTCCATTGATGGTAATATTCAAGCTTTTTGATATTTCTTTTTTGGTTTGGACAACCAGTTTCCAGTTAATTATTTCAAGATCATTTCCGCCACGACGAGCCCGGTCCAGAAGAATGAAAGGAAAATGCTTTTCCTCAATTGCTATTATCCCCTCCGCCCCTGTGATAATTTTGCTGAATTGTGAGGAGAACTCTTGTTTCAGACTGAATATTCTTGGAATGTTGGTAAAAGAGTCCAGCTTTTCCTGGAGATTTTTCAATGCAGCCTCCCGAAATGCCTCGTTTCCACATTCCCGCGCGGTGTAGCTGATATGAAGTATCACATCAGTGATAGAGTTATAATCAAACTGCCTAACCTCGGAGGGTAGTTTCAATTCCCATTCACTTATCACCCCGGCCCCTTCAAAGGGCAAATAGCGCTGATCTGAGAAATTGAAATCGAACATTCCCGCATCCATATTCGCCGAACTGGCCGCGATTCTACCAGTTTGCACCGTCTCGGTTTTAAAACGCTCGTCACCGTCTCCAGTCCATACATATTCTCCGTTAGCTGTCAGCTGGTCACCTTTTCGTATCGAGTTATTCATAAGCTTAAGACTCGCATTGACATTTGTATACGGTCCTGTTACACACGGCATCGTAAGTCGAACAGATTTAATCCTTCGGAAATAATGCCCCGGATAATCAAAATCAAAAATGAGTTCCGGAATCGAAATGTTACAGACTCCGTCAACCCTTAGTTTCATCAAAGCCTGTGGATCGAGCATCTTCAGCGATACGGCTTTTGTTATCTCCAACTCACGGCGGTGATTGTTCATATAAGCCACATCCATCTGACGCAAAGACCCCAGCAAACGCTCGCCCGCAAGGAGACCCATTTTGGAGGAATCCCAGTACTCGGGCTTTATAAATGATACAGAATCATCTCCGAGTTCAAATTTATACGCCCTTTCCGCTTTACCTGCCATCTGGTATGCCAGATCATAGAGTTTATTATGCACACCATTAAGCTGCTCTATTGTCCAGGCATACAAATTCTTGTTACTAAACTTTGTTGTCATTACTTCTTTTATTGATTTTGACTGCTCCAGCTGCTTTTCATGATTGCGCAGATCATATTCTGCGATTTCCTGCCTCAGCCGCGCGGCCTCTATCTGACGCTTTATCTGCTCGATTTCCTTTTCGGCTAATGCCTCCTGCAGTTTCCAATCGTCCCAGCGCCGCTCATAGGAGGCCATCGTACCGGTGATATTGGCGATGCGATTGAGATGCTCCGCATTTAGTATGAGGGCGTTACCCATAGTATTTAAGGAGCTGCCCTGCTTTTCTCCCCCTCCCACTTCGGATACCGCTATAGGTCCTCCAGCAAGTCCTATAAGGGCACCGACTATAAAGTCGGGGAAAGATTTTACAGCCGAAGATCCCAAAGTCATTGCCTGTCCTATTACATGTAAAATCCCTGAAGCAACCATCATTTTCAACTGGGCATTTTCCATGGGAATAAGCTTTTCGATATCCCGATAGTGTTTATACTTGGTTTCGGCGTTTTCCTGCGACACCAAAAGACCTTCAAGGGATTCGACCGCCTCATTCACCGCTGCTTTTTTGATATCCTTTATAAGATTATTCATGGCGATCTCGTGTTCATTGCGCAGCAATGCGAGTTCTTCGGAGTCCTTCTTCTCTATTGCAGAAAGGATCTGGTTTCCGAACTCCTTTACTTCACGGCACAATTCGATTGCCTTCTGATGCAGCGTGGTAAAGCGATATGGGGTGAGCGGGGCACTCATATCCCTGAGAACATCTCCTATATTTATGCCCGCAGCCGCAGCTCTCGCAAGCATCCCCAGATCTATCGGAGGTGCAAATAGAGACAATTGCCTTTTCACACCTTCGATATTCATGCAATTGCGAATTTTGAACAGCCTGTCTTCAACCGTGTTCCAGTAAGACAGAAGTTTGTCATTGCGAGGTATGCAAAAATAGGAACATACAGTAGCCATGCGCAAAAGCGGTTCGGATGATCTGGGTAAAGAATCGGAACTGGATTGAGTACCATAGTAATAATAGTAATAGTAACGGTGGTTTACATTTTTGTTTTTCCACAGACTCACCTTGGTTGGAGGTGCAGGCGGGATCATATTTTCAAGATCTACCATTGTATTGGAAAAACTGTTCAGCCCCTCTTTGCTTAGCTCGTTGTAAGACATGGGCGGTATTTCCTGTCCTTCTTTTATCATGACCGGCTTTTGCCCAAGAATTTCGGATGCATATATATACAACTGAGTAGCCTCATTAATGGATTCCATCGTATCTTGTCTGAAAAGACTGTCCGCCCAATTGATCAGATTATCAAGATAGCGCATTACAACCGCTTTCTGATACGCAACGGTTCTTTGTCTGGCAATCAAATGCGGCTTAAAAGGCTCGCTTTTCCACTCTTCTACCATTCTGCCAAGTTTTGTATCTTCCTCGCTTCCTTTATCTCTGGTCAGAATCTTTTTGAGAGATTCTTTGGCGTCTCTATTTGCGAAGAAAGGCAGAAATGCCCAGAAACGTGCCCCGGCAGGCAGATCGGCTACCCATTTCTGCGTCTTTTCAAAGGAATTGAAATCCAGGGAAGGATTAAATATGAAATGGAACCAACGCATTGCTTCCTCAAATCTTCTGTCCTGCATCAACCTTGTTGCCATAAGCATTGGAAGATGAAAAAACAATTCCCAGTTGTAAATACCATTGGCGCCTTCGTTTCGAAAATCCACATCAGGGACGGGATAGGGCCTTTTGACCAATTTTGTAGGGAAATACTTGAAACCAAACGCTACCTGGGAGTTATGCCAGGCCAAAGTATCGCCTGCGATGTGATACCCCAGATACCCTCCCTGGTATGCTCCCCCCGTCGAACTCCACAGAGCCTGAGTTTCACGAGTCAAAAGATCATCAATACCTCTGTAGAGCGCTCGCTGAGCGAATTCGTGAGCATGAGGATTTGATATCAGCTCGATACTGTGGTACCAGAATTGACGGCTGCTTTCTTCCTCATCGACATTAATCAAATTTCTTTCCTGTTTTCTCGATACGGTCCGCAGAAGATAAGTATTGTCGTTCTCCTGATAGAATATCGGCTTGGCGGTCCCGTCCAAAAACGTTAAATTGGTGGGAAAGCACTTAAACGTCTCCGGAGTACGTTCAAACAAAACGTTATTTTCCGGATAAGCAAAAGTATCATAATCGGGAGAAGTTTCACTTTCATTCGTCTGATACGCCATATTGTGCCGTAAATCGGTATTTTCGGGCAGCGTGTGTTTCAGATCTTTTTCCTCTTCATCCACCGCCCTCAGCTCAGACGAATTGTTGAGGTTGAACGTGAACTCTGCAACCTTTTTAATTTTCTTTTCGAGCCTGGGGACCTGAATTTCTTTTACAACCTTTATGAATTTTACCGAATAAAACCACCAGCGTCGGATTATTACCGGCTTTCGGTATGTGATCTCTTGCGTTTCATATACAATGGTAATTATTTCCGCAAAGGCACTTATGGTTATGCCTCGAGATGTACGCTGGGCCTGAAGATGAAAATGGTCCTGTGGTTTTACATCCGGGCCGTATACATTTTCGATAAGATCGTAAAACGCATCTTTTGTGATGAACTTTGCCGACCAGGCACCGTTTGTATACATGCTCCATGCAAGTTTTAATTCGAAAAACCTCTCGCTTTCCTTGTATTTCGGCTCATTTTTATCATCCACTTTATGATCGGGATTTTCTTTGCCCTGTTCTTTCTCTTCGACAAGCGGCCAGAAGATGTAAAGCTTTTTACGAAAAACAACAGGGATTACAACGTCGGCAGTAATATCCAAATCAATTTTTTCCCATGGAGTCCAATATTCATCTCCTCCGACGATCTGGCAGAGACGTCTGTAATAGAATTCATGGGGTGAACTGTATGTCCGTCCTATTACATGCAGGTTTTTGGCACCTCCACTGAACTCTTCGTATGAGCCAACGATCTCAAGATTAGCATACTCTTCCATTTTTTGCACATAGGATTTGAATGCATCGTCAATAGTTTCAGTTGTAAGCTCCTTTTGCAAAAGCGCGGTTTCGACTTCTTCAAACAAAGGCGTTTTGTTGTCTCTCAGCTCAGGTTCCAGCCAGTTTTCAGGGTAGAGGAATATTTTTCGGTTGGCTTCCCAAACGCGATAATTCTTCATCCACGACCATTGTTGACGGAATTTCTCACGAGGTTCAATATCACTCTCAAAATTCAAAAGTATTCTCTGTATAAACAGCTGCACCGAACTGAGCGCCTGGACCGTTCTGGACGTTTTCATACATGGCTGCATTTCAGGATCGATCAAAAACCATGCATACAAGGCATTTACATTAAGGAAACCGACTCTTGTGTCAAGTAAGTTCCAGGCATCTTTTTCTTTCTCTCCCGCATAGCCTACACGCCCTGTCATTGGATGGTTGTTTAATTCCTGCAGTCGCTTTATCTTTTCTTGCAGATTATCAGTGAATTCATCGCTTATTGTTACACCGCCAAGCACAGCATTGACTTTGTAAGCAAGATCTCTCACCTCCGGTCCGGTTGTTTCTTCTACAGTTTTCTGTAGTTGCTTTCTTTTTATGAAGAGATAGCTTAATAAAGCATCTCGTTGCAGCTTGCGCAGCTTGTCCTGTATTGGTCCAGCAGCCTCCGCCCACTGCTTTTTCCCGTATTTGGCCCTTATTGCTCTTCTGAGTCCTTCCAGTTGAGTAAACCCAACTTGTGTAGATTCATCCTTTTCATCCGACGGACACAGCTCCAGAGCCTGAGAAGCGGATATGCCTGTTTTATCGAGCAGATTTTGTGCTCGCCGTACCAGCAGCCATACCCTTTGAGATTGATAATCAGAAGGGTAGTCAAGGCTGAATGATGAAGCAACCTTCTGTATTGTATCCAATTGCCACCCGGTCTGCTCAGCCATTTTTTCCTGGAAATCATTTTTATTTAAGCGCTCGCTCCATAACCAGAATTTTATCATATCGAGAGAGGAGGATTTAAATTTCAAATCCTTACTCAGCATGCAGACTTGTATAAGAGAATCGAATTTGTACCACGAGACTTCTGTTCTTTTGTTTTCTCCGGGTATTTGATTGAAATCGAAAATTCTTAAAGATTCAATATGATCGTTATAATACAGTAGTTCCTTACTGCTTATATCCAGGGACTCAATGATTTTTGCGGTCTTTTTTACCCTGGTCCACATAAAATTTATTACCGGGGTGGTATTACGGGGACCCACGGCAGTCTTCTCGCCGTCACCTTTGATATTCCAGACACACTTAAAATTTATATTTTTGTTTTCTGCAGGCTTTTCATCATCAGAAGCTTTAGTCCACACGATTTCAGCAGAATAAAATTTACCCGGTTCGAATACTTGATCCAATGAATTACTACTGCTGTTATAATTGATTGATATCTTTATGCTGCCGGGGTTTGCACCCTCCTCGATACAACCCAAAATTCCCGAAACTGTTTTTTCTACTTCCCTGATACTGAAAAGTTTAGTGGTCCACACAGCAGATGAAGCTTCCGGATGCAACGTCGAAAGAGGATCTTCACTTCCAGATATTATGTTTACCGAAGGAACTCGACTTATGGTATTTTCGATTGGATTTGATCCATCACGGTCGTAAAAGAATTTTACATCCCATCCCCCTATGGATGCATCTATGTATTCAGATAAAATCGGTCTTTCTTTTTCGTTATCTATATACAGTACTTGCGAAAATATTTCTTTGATCACATCCGCCGATAGACTCAATTCACGCGCTAAGTTCGAAATAATCGTATTTTTGATTTTGTCGTTATACGTAGATTCATCACCGGCATCGGCAATCTTATCCAGTTTAGTAACTTCTTCTTGCAATAGATCGATTATTGTCGCTTTTTCGTGAGGTTGGGTAGCCCAGTCAACAACCGATCTACTTCCCCCCGAGATGATATAATCAACTTCCGCAGGCTTAAGTTTAGCATCCGATATAGCCTTCATTGTATCCTTGAAGAGGTATGGGAATCGGATGTGATTTTCTTCACCTTCGATGCCCAGTATGTTTTTACGAATTATGAAATAGTCCGATGCACTTACCCCGAATGTTTTTATCATATCGGCAACTCTAAACATTTTGCTGATGTTTTCAACCGATAACTTTTGTTGACTCAAACGAGAACGCGGGTCATTTCGTCCTCTAAATACGTTCATGATTATAACCGAAAGTTCTTCCCAGGAAACACCGCATCCGGCAACCAACGCCGGCAAATCTCCACCAAGAGCGGCAACCGGCGCACCTCCTTTTGCTCCCTCACCACCATCGAAGTAGACAGTCTTGTATTCGATATTGTTTATCATTTTGCGCCAGGTTTCCGCACGTTCGGTATTTGATATATTATCGATGAACAATTTTTCGAGCATGCTCGTCCCGCGCCCCATATTAATGAAATCAATATGCCTATACCAGGAAACAACTCTCAACGGGTCCGTCTTGAAGTCCTTTGCTATTCGCAATATAATGCTCACTTCACCAAGTGAAGAAGGCATCACTTCATAGCGGCTTTCACTAAGAGAACACAGTAACCTATCAAGAGTAAACATATCGATTTTGAGGTGGCGCCACAGTCTCAGGAAACGTGCCATCTTTTCAAAAGAGATATTTGAAGCTGATTCGATTTTGTAACGGCTCAAATCCGCCTCGCGAGCAGCTTCATCATTTTCGGGCTTGATGTGCATATTTTTTCTAACATTAATCGTTACGGTAGACAGCAGATCAAGAAGTTCATTTAGATTCAGATCGGCCCGATTAAGAAAAACAGCCGTGTTTCTGAGAAGTTCATACCATTTCCCACCTATCTCACGGTCAGTTCCCGGTATTATGACCTTATCTTCTTCTTCAAATCCCCAAAGTTTCCATGGTTGCTCAGGACACCCCTCTTCTATTAAGGTCTGCTGTTGAGGCGTCATTCGCAAGAAAGTGCGATTAATATCACGGTATGAGTAACTTAAAGATGGGTAGTCGGATTCTTTCATGAATACATTTAGAAGCTGATACCAACCGACATTACGCAGATCCATGAGACTATGAATGCTTTCATGTACTAAATCAAATGGAAGATTATGAGGGTATACCGGAATTTTCAGCAGCTCATACGCCGTGTGATTCACATGCTCAGGAGTGGTTATGCGAAGCTGACTGTCTTTTCCGGTCTGAGGAACAGGGTACACTTTCATCGCGTTAAGGGGCTTCTGATCATTATCCAGACATTCATCTATACGATAACGCCAGATATCACAAACAATATACCAGTAATCACCTGTTTTATGAACGGCAAAGGATTTGTTTAACGGATATCCGCGGCCGACAAAAGCTTTCAGTACTTCGGATGGTATTACCAGTTTATCGAATTCATCATCATTTTTACCCGGCCATGTTTCCAAATACTCCTTAAATGCTTCCAGCTCCTCCTGCAAGTAAAACACTCGCGTACAGGCGGCGTCCTCAAGGTGTTCATTAATCAGATCTATATATGAGACCAAACCGTTGGTGTTAGTGCAGGATAAATCGGTTTCCGCAAGGTCGGGCCGTCTGTAAAGCAGTTTATTGCGGATGTCTTCTCCCAGAAACTGAAGAATATCTACGAGATAAGCCGAGGGGCTGAAAACTGATTGACAGTGTTCGCATGCAATCTGATTTTGATTTCCGAACAGAGTAGCAATATCCGGATAGCTCCTTTTGAGGAAAGCTTCTATATGATCATCAGTATCCGCGGGTTCTGTCTGCGCCGTTTTAACCGAAAGCTGATGCTGTGAGAGAGCGGGAAGCGACTCTTCTTCCAATTGCACCTTATTGTTATAAGCTCCCATGATAAACATCGCCTGACCTGCAATATGCACAGCTGCACTATACACCGCGTGTGCCTGCTCTTCACCGTCTTCTCCGTCGGACATTGCCGCCACAAACTCATCTCTATCCACCTTTGTAACTGCAAGTGCGGATGTAAATTTGTCGTCCTTTCGCAAACGGTTAATAATTCTCAACACCGGACTCATACGGTACATGCGCTGAACGGCAAGAAACTTGGCGCGTTTTTCCACATCCTCTTCAGGCTCTTTACCGGGATCGTCAGACGCTTTCATAAATATTGGTATTTTGTCTTCACCAATATCGAAGTCCGGATTTTCCTCCAGGAATGTCTTGACTTCCTCCCAGTATGGATCGCTTTGCCTTTTCAGATCGCGCCTGAAGGTAGCCATGGGGTATTTTCGTTCGACAGTTTTTTTCAAAAGACGAGCATAGTTTTCTTTCTTTTCCTTTTCGGTTTCTCCTGGTATATGGTCGACCCACTCCCATTTTCTTTCGCCCAAAGTAACCTTTCCAATTATGTACATCCAATTTTCATGTTCAAGATAAACCAGCTCTTCGGGATAAGTACACTGTATGGGACAGTTATCAAAAATGCTGTCGGCTAAAGGAAGGAATCGATCGGCAAGTTCATATACGTCAAAAACAAAACGCAGCGACTGAACATCCTCCTGATTGAACGTGCTGCCTTCTTTGTCCGGAAGCTCATCGATTTCTTTCCAGAATGCATCCATGTCATGAGCGTTTTCGGCATATAACTTCCTTACAGTTTCAACTTTACCGGTTGTTGACAGATTTGCATGGTCAATCACCTTTTGCACATATGAGCCAATGGAGAGCAAATATGTATAGATAGCTTTCCATTCATTATTTATATCAACAAGTTTCCCCTCCAGTTCAGGAGGAAGAAGCTTCTTTACGAAAGCGGATGTCAGGGTAGAATAGAACTTTCTTGGCTCAATTGACCGCATTGCGTGAAGGTTCTTAGCCAGTCCGGTTCTGGTAAATGGGAAGAAACAGAGATGATTGATGTGTTTTGGCAGTTTCGAATTTTCTTTAAGGGCCACTTTAAGTTCATCCATTATTGCAAAAGCCCCTACCAGAGCTTCAAGTTTCTCTTTCTCAATGTCCGTTTTTTGCTGCACGATATCCAAATACTGCGGCTCCCGGGCCATCTGACGGATACTGCTTTCGCTTATACCAGCCACCATAAGAGCGCTACGCATAGTAGTATATTCAGATACATCTGTATTCGCAGGTGCTTCCACCTGTACGTCCACATTGCGCCGGGCGTCGGTACCCGTGGTGACCAAAGGCCGCTCAAGAAGAGGCTCTCCCTGCTGATCATTTACCATTATTTGAAAGTTAAGAGGTGTTTGCTCATCATAATCGGGAATAGATGTCGGGTCATAAGGTATTACATACCTTCCAGAGGAATTGGTTGTGGCCAGCCCGATCTCGTGTGAATGAAAGCCGTCCTCGGAGTGATACAGATAAGTTACAATTACTGTCAGTCCGTTGATTGGATACCCTCCGGAATTTTGGATAGTACCTTGCACGTAATGTGTAGCATCTTCATTTACAATATGTATGGGACAGTAGAATTCCTGTGAAGGCATCACCCAATCTTTGATTTCACTTATAAGATTATTTGCATAATCATATACACGGAAAGTCAACTTTGGAGCTTTACGGGAAGGATCTCCGCGGTCGAAATCTTTCTTCTGGTACTCACATTGGTAATATCCGCTGCCGTCAATATGGGATTGCTTAAGGAAATACTCTACATAATTGTATATGTCGTATACTTTTACAATCCCCCCGGTAACGGGCTGTCCGTTGACGGTTATTACGCCGTCCAACAACCATAAGAAAGGCCTGATATCATATGTATATTCAGAAGTTACATCTGCAATTATATCGGAGGTCCACACTACCTGATTGCTGAAATCAATCAATTTCAGGATTACGGCAGGTCTTTCCCGATTGGAGTCATCGTGCTGGAATTGTGATCGGGAGTATGTTATCTCATACCGTCCTTCACCGTCGAAACCGGTCTCCCCCAGGTAAAATTCCTGATTGTTCCACCAGTCATAAGCCTGGATTTTACTTAAATTGAACGGCTCACCTTGTGTTAATATGACACGACCACGAATATGCCAGGTTTCGGGAACTGATGACGACATGCGGTACTCCCTTCATGTATTTGTAAAACGATTATATACGTATGGTAGCGTGAAGATAAAACAAGCAGGTGAGACTGCAGAGAAGAAACGCGGTGAAGCTAAGGCGAATATCAATGAAGACTCGAAAGGCTGAATGAGATACCAAGGCCACGCTGTTAAATTTTTGTTAGTTTCGGATTATTACTTTATGAATGACCCGCCTCTTTTCATAAGGAAGAAATGGTCAGGGCAAAGCTGTCTCATATAGCAATATAGGCTGCCCACACAATGCATGTCAAGTTTTTTTTGAGGCTGATGTTTTTCCATGTAATTATTTAAAGATAACAAGCTATAAGATGTATGTGATTTTGGGGTATCGTCGGGGTATTACCTCAAAAGGATCACCTTAATGATAATATCCGTCCAGGTTTTGGGACTCCAATAAAAGATCGGGACATAAGTTTTTTGCGGTAATGGCGGGATTTTCACTGATACCCCCGGGAGAGTATCAGTGAAAGGAAAAAGAAATGGTATAATAACGAAACCGCGGCTCTTACTTATGGAGTCATAAATCTAGAAAACTCAACTTGAAAAGTTAACACATTTCTCCAACACATTGAGCACTGTGTTATTAATCTACGACATCCACCACGCCGACCGCCAGTATTATCGCCGCCGATGATACCAGACCGTAGAGCATGCCGGTTAGCCCTTTTCGGGTTAGAAACCACGGTCGGGTGCTCTTCTCAAGTTCTTTTACGTAAAGATTGTTCAGTTCGTCCAACTTAGCCGCGTAGTCCTCTACCATTAGATCCAGTGTATCCGCGTTTTGTTTGAGCAGTGTTATCGCGCTGTCCTGAACTGCCTTCTGTTGGCGCAAATTGGATACAAGTGTATCGGCGACCTCATTTCTGCTCTCATAAAGCGTTTCGGTTTTCTTTAAGGATCGTTGAAGAGAATCTACGATATCTCTACATATCTCCAGCTCCGCTTCGCTTTGCTCCAGTGCCCCAGCCAGTTCCGCAGCTCCCGGCTGAGCACTCGCGCTCAACTGAACTACCGCAAGTATCATTATTATATATATTAATCTCAAGGTTACACCTCCCTCAAAAAATATCCCTCGATGATTATCCTCTCATCGGCGACAGCATCCCCGGCTCCAGTTTCCACTTCAGCCGTCGAAGCCCGGTAGCGTCTTAAGAGTTCGAGGCGACCGGCACTGTTTCGCTCACTCTTTGCAAGAAATGCATCGGTGTTCTCAAGCAGATTCTTATTCAGAACTTTTCGCTCCTTTATTTCCTTATCAAGGAGTTTCAGCTCCTCTGTATGATCACCGGCATCCCTTTCCAGCTCCTGCTGTCTTTTTTCCAGGACCTTAACTATTTGCCTGTTGGTCTCCACAGCTTCAAATCTCGTCTTCTGCTTTTTCTTAAACTCGGCGATCATTTCATTGTGCTCGGCAAGACGTTTTTCGACATCGAACAGATGTTTCAAATGCCTTTTGACGAAGAATCCCCCCAGTATTCCGGTTCCGGCTATTATCCCCAAACCAAGTGCCGGCTTGCGCGGAACCACTATTATCGCCGCTAATATAATAACCCCGATAAACGGCAGCAACATTATTAATGTCTCGATCCAGATTCCAAAATTATCGAACATAATCAAATATCCTCCTCATCTAAAACCGGTTGGACCTCATCCGCGGCAAACATGGGAGCTTGCGCCGAGTGCTGTTCCTTACATGCAATTTTCTTTTCCTCGATAACATACTTGTCTCTCTGAAACCGGCGAACAGTATAGCTGCCGGCCAAACCAAAGATAATGCCCGCAAGAGCGATAATGCATCCCTTCATGTTATCCATGATCTGAATGATAACAGCGGATCGAGCGTCATTTCCGGCGTTCAGATAAGCAAGTATCGTAAACGCAAGCCAGGACAGTATAATACCCACCAGAAGCAACATCGACCAGGTAAGTATAGTGAAAAGAAAATCCGGATATCCGTTTGAGTTGTTCAAAAGCCACCAGCTCGGTTTACTTTTTTTATTATCCATTTGCGCCTCCCATCCCAAGATATGATTCGATTCCCTGCGCCAAAGCAGTTACCATTTTTTCCTGATAGTCGTCACTTTGTAAGAGTTGCAGCTCATCCGGACAGGTCATGTATCCCAACTCCACCAGAACGGCCGGAGGAGTCGTTTTGTGTATCCAGGCAAGCATTCGATTAAGTTCGTTTGTTGAAAGAGTTCCGTTATGACTTAGAACAATGGAAGCGTCCGCACAGCTTTGTGCAAGTTCCTTAGCCAGTCGAGTCCCGTTTGCGGAGCTTTCACCATAGATAGCATAAAAACCGCGACGCGTTTCTATGGGAATGTATTTCCCCGTGGCTGGATCTTGTGTAGCGGCAACATTACAGTGAACAGAAATGATCAAGTCGAAAGCCGGTTTACTTTTTTGATGATGAGCATTGACCAGACGACACCTGGTCCCCAAAGGCGGAACAGTTATGTCGTCAGTTCGTGTAGTGAAAACCCTGTGGTTTCGTTTCTTCAGCTCTTTATTCAGCGCA
>CAZPHU010000092.1:0-14042 GCA_964586285.1 uncultured Fibrobacterota bacterium
TGTAAATCGTTCGTAATGCCCAAGGTCGAGGTCGGTTTCCGCTCCATCATCAGTAACGTATACCTCTCCGTGCTGATAGGGATTCATTGTCCCCGGATCGACATTGAGATATGGATCGTATTTCTGATGCACTACACCGATTCCGCGTGACTTAAGCAACAGTCCAATTGATGCCGCGGTAATCCCCTTGCCCAAAGATGAAACAACACCGCCGGTAATAAAAATGTACTTGGCCATCTGCCGTGCTCCGGTTTTTTAATGGTTGCGCTTGCTTTTAGTTATTTGTTCTTGTGCCTATCAAGTATCTGTTCAGAATAACCACAATTGGTTCCGCTTTCATCCTGGTCCCTCTTACGGCAAGTGGATCCACTTTTTGGCAGTTTGAGACACATGGATGCCGTATCAAGTACAACCTGATATTCGTGATATACTTCTCTAAACAGAATCTATTTAGCGATCGAAATCCTGAAACTCCTGTTTGTAAGCCTCCGACAGGAGTTTCCTTGTTTCATTATTATCGTTTATTAGTCAAAGATTGACCGACGTGTGTTGTAGTCTCCCTTCGTTCTGTTTTTCTCTCGGCCTGTTGCACAGTATTCCTGAATGGATTTGACCGAAAATCCGGTATGCAGGCGAGAATCCATACCCGCGATCGCAGCCTGCGCTCCCTCCATTGTCGTAATATATGGAATTCCCTGAGAAACAGCCGCGCTGCGAATGGGCTTCGAATCCATCAGTGCCTTTCTACCGGCAGGCACGTTAATAATCAGATCGATATCATTTGCCTTAATCAGATCGACGATATCAGGCTTGCCTTCGCCGATTTTTGCAACGGTCTTGGCATTTACACCGTTACTTCGAAGCACTCTGGAGGTACCCTCCGAGGCATATATCTGAAAACCCATGTCGGAAAGCTTCTTCACCATGAAAATGATGTTACGACGCATGCTGTTTCGGACACTGATGAAAACTTTCCCGCTCATTGGTAAGTTGTTTCCGGCGGATTCCTGGCTCTTTGCATAAGCAAGACCAAGATCTTTGTCTATCCCCATGACCTCACCGGTGGATTTCATCTCCGGCCCAAGGACAGTATCGGCTCCGGGAAATTTGTTGAAGGGCAGAACGGATTCTTTTACCGCGAAATAATCCAGTTCACGATCCACGGCTTCGGGTATTTCCGTAAGTGGTACACCGGTCATTACTTTAGCGGCAATTTTGGCCCAGGGAATTCCAGATGCTTTACTTACAAATGGTACGGTACGAGACGCCCGAGGATTAACCTCAAGTACATATAACGTATCTTCCTTTACGGCGTACTGAATATTGAGGAGCCCGACTACCTGAAGCTCTTGCGCTATGTTCATCGTTGTTTTGCGTATTTCTTCTATCAGTGTACTCGAAAGCGTATGCGGCGGAAGAACACAAGCGCTGTCTCCGGAATGAATACCCGCTATTTCGATATGCTCCATGATACCGCAGACCATTGCATTTTTGCCGTCGGAGATCGCATCCACATCGACCTCGATAGCATCGCTGACAAACTTATCGATCAGAACAGGCCGATTTTCACCAACCCTGCGAGCCTCATCCACAAATCTCAGCAGTTCTTCACGGTCATAAACAATTCGCATGGCCCGCCCACCTAATACAAACGAGGGGCGAATCAGAACCGGATAGCCTATACGCTCCGCGATCTGTGCCGCCTCTTCAGGATTGGAAGCCATACCATTTGGCGGCTGATGCAGCCCAAGCTTCTTTATCATGGCCGCGAATTCGTCTCTATCCTCGGCTCTGTCTATCATATCAACGGAAGTTCCTATGATAGGCGCTCCCGCATTCACCAGCTTTCGCGCAAGATTAAGCGGCGTCTGTCCACCAAACTGTACGATTACTCCGGCAGGCTTTTCCTTATCTATGATGTTCATCACATCTTCGAAAGTCAGCGGCTCAAAATACAGCTTGTCGGAAGTGTCGTAGTCCGTACTGACTGTTTCCGGGTTGGAATTTACCATAATAGATTCATATCCCATTTCTTCAAGCGCAAAAGAAGCCTGACAACAGCAATAGTCAAACTCTATCCCCTGCCCTATTCGGTTGGGACCGCCCCCCAGGATTATGATTTTTCTATGCTCCGATACTTCACCCTCATCCTCGGTTTCGTAGGTAGAGTAATAGTATGGCGTGTAGGCCTCGAATTCAGCCGCACAGGTATCGACCAGTTTGTAGGTTGCCGTTATTCCGAGTTTTTTGCGAAGGGCTCTTATGCTGATCTCATCGCTTTTGGTAAGTAAGGCAATCTGAGCATCCGAAAAGCCCATCTGTTTAGCTTCCAGCAACAGCTCCGCCTGATGCTCCCCTGGTGCCTTGAGAAGATCGGGATTTATCTGTTTTTCAAAATCGACTATTTCTTTCATATTATTTATATACCACTGGTCGATTCCGGTTATCTCAGAAAGACGTTGTGGACTTATTCCTTTGTCCAGACCGTGGCGCAGCAGGAAAATGCGCTCAGAGCTTAGCCCCTCGAGTTTTTTCTCGATCTCGCTCCCCGATAAATCTGAAAATTTGTCGCTTTCAAATCCCACACGCCCGACCTCAAGACCTCGCATCCCCTTCTGAAGCGCTTCCTTAAAGGTTCTGCCGATCGCCATGGTTTCTCCCACCGACTTCATCTGCACACCCAGCCGTGCATCGGCTTCCGGAAATTTTTCGAAAGTGAATCGAGGGATCTTCACTACACAATAGTCGATAGTCGGCTCAAAAGACGCGGGAGTTTCCTTGGTGATATCGTTTCTTATTTCATCCAACGAATAGCCGACGGCCAGTTTTGCCGCAAACTTTGCGATAGGAAAACCGGTAGCCTTACTGGCAAGAGCAGAGCTTCGGCTTACCCGTGGATTCATCTCAATAACAACCATACGCCCGGTTTGAGGATTAACCGCGAACTGAATATTTGATCCACCAGTCTCAACACCTATTTCGCGGATGATTGCGATTGATGCATCACGCATAGCCTGATACTGACGGTCGGTTAGCGTCTGCGCCGGCGCGACCGTTATACTGTCCCCTGTATGTACTCCCATGGGATCAAGGTTCTCAATGGAGCAGATAATCACAACGTTGTCCGCATTGTCACGCATGATTTCCAGTTCGTACTCTTTCCATCCTATGATCGACTCCTCTAAGAGGATCTCGTTTATGCGGCTGAAGTGCAGACCCGATTTTGCGATTCTTTCAAATTCCTCTTCATTATGAGCAATACCGCCCCCCGTGCCGCCTAAAGTGAAACTGGGCCGAACAATAATCGGAAAGCCGATTCTTTGCACAACATCCCATGCTTCATCCATGTTATAAGCCAACTCACTGTGGGGAACATCCAGGCCGATACGTGTCATGGTTTCCTTAAACTCGCTTCTGTCCTCAGCCCTCTTGATCGCTTTCTGATCGGCTCCGATGAGTTCTACATTATGGCGTTGCAGTACGCCGCGCTCCGCAAGCTCCATCGCCGTATTGAGACCAGTTTGGCCTCCCATGGTGGGAAGAAGCGCATCGGGGCGTTCCTTTTCGATTATCTTCTCAACGATATCCGGCGTGATCGGTTCAATGTATGTCTTATGAGCCAGATTTGGATCCGTCATAATCGTAGCCGGATTCGAATTAACCAGAATGACCTCGAAGCCCTCTTCTTTCAGAGCTTTGCAAGCCTGAGTACCCGAATAATCAAATTCGCACGCTTGTCCGATTACAATCGGTCCGCTTCCAATGATCAGTATCCTGTGAATGTCCGTTCTTTTTGGCATATCCGATTCTTTCTCTCTTTTTCCCTGTCGTGTAGTTTTGTTTCTTCCGTTTTTTTTTTTGCACCTTGCGGTGCTGTCCAATTTTGCGATATCTCTCTGATTCTCTTATGCGTTTTTGGAGCCTATATAGAAAGAAAGCAGTCGAATTTATGCGACTGCTTTCTTGTTTTCTTCCATCATTTCGATAAAACCGGTGAAAAGGTATCCCGAGTCGTGCGGGCCGGGAGACGCCTCCGGGTGATATTGCACCGAGAAAATTTTCTTCTCGGCATCCGCAATACCTTCACAGGTATTGTCATATAGATTAAGATGTGTCATTTCGATGCCGTATTTTTTCAGGCTGTCGATATCTCCGCAAAATCCATGATTTTGGGCGGTAATTTCGATTTCCCCCGTGCGAAGGTTGCGAACAGGATGATTACCGCCGTGATGGCCGAATTTTAGTTTGTAAGTCGTCCCACCCAACGCAAGAGTCAGCAGTTGATGCCCCAGGCAGATACCAAAAAGCGGTACTTTTCCGATAAGCTCCCGAATGTTGTCGACGGCGTATGTTACAGCTGCCGGATCGCCGGGACCATTAGACAAAAATACACCGTCTGGATTCATGGCAAGCACCTCTTTTGCAGGCGTCTGAGCCGGAACTACATCAATTACACACCCTAAAGACCTGAGTATGCGCAGGATATTGTACTTTACCCCAAAATCATAAGCTACTACCTTAAATCGCTCCTCACCCTTGTTTTGCCTTCCTGCGGTACCGTCAAAGCGAAAAGTCTTCTTACAGGTAACATCCTTGACTATATCGACCCCGACCAGACCTACCCAGTCTCGAGCTTTGGCAACAAGATCGTCAATAACGGGCTTTTTTTCACCGGCATAAATCACAGCTTTCATGGCACCGGCAAGCCTGATATGGCGAGTCAGAGCACGGGTATCTATTGATTCTACTCCGATGATGTTATTTTTCTTCAGATAGTCACCAAGGGAAGTAGAGCTTGTGAAATTCGAGGGATACTTGCAGGCCTCTTTAACTACAAATCCCGCAACCTGAATCCTGTCGGATTCTATATCCTGTTCGTTTACTCCGTAGTTTCCAATAAGAGGATAGGTCATTGTAACTATCTGGGATGCATAAGACGGATCTGTAAGTATCTCCTGATATCCGGCCATACTGGTATTGAAGACCAACTCTCCGAGTGATTCCCCGAGTGCACCGAATGATTTACCGGTGAACACGGTTCCATCTTCTAATACTATATATCCTTTCAAAAGCATTCCTCTTTCTTTATAAATATTCGTTTATGCTCGTATCAGCCCCACCCTGCGCACAAAAAAGCCACAGGCAAAAAAAAAGATACCTGCGGCTATCATGCTGCAGGTATCTTTTTTAAGGCAATTTCGATCATTTATCTTTATCAAACTTTAGACATCTTCGATGATGTCCGAATAAAGGCGAGATTATAAAAACCGTCTTTGATTATGGAACAAAATAATGTTTTTAATAATTTGCAGTCAAGGCCATAATACTTATGAGTCGGTCTTTATGAAGAAAGTAAGTTGATCACCGTTGTAACTCTTTACTATTTTGCTTTTCTTATCGAATTATTTTCTCCGCGCCAAAAGGAATACATCCATGAGTAAGATATTAAAAAAGGAACGTCTTTCGGAACAGGTCTATCGTTTTCGACTGGAGGCCCCGCGCATATCCCGAAAACGAAAGGCCGGTCAATTTATTATTATTCGCGCTGATGAGCATGGAGAGCGGATTCCTTTAACTATCGCCAATGCCGATTCCGAGGCCGGGTGGATCGAAATAATCTTTCAGGCAGTGGGACATGGTACTCTTTCCCTTGCGGCTCTTAGTGAAGGAGACCGTGTCGCAGATCTTGCAGGACCGCTTGGGAAGCCGACCCATATAAAGAATTTCGGCCGGTGCCTGTGTATCGGGGGCGGTGTCGGAATAGCTCCACTTTATCCTATCGTTTGCGCACTCAAGGATGCGGGCAACGATGTGACAACCATTATTGGAGCGCGTACAAAGGAGCTGCTGATTCTTGAGGAAGAAATGAAGAATCAAAGCAGCAGGCTGTTTATTGCCTCAGACGACGGATCAATAGGTCGAAAGGGATTTGTATCCAATATCGCGTCCGATCTTTTTGAATCGGGTGAACATTTTGATTTGGCGGTAGTTATCGGCCCGGCGATTATGATGAAAGTTACTACATCTCTTACGGTGGGCAAGGGTGTTAAGACAATGGCATCCCTTAATCCTATCATGATAGACGGAACCGGTATGTGCGGCGGCTGTAGAGTAACAGTGCACGGTCAAACCAAGTTCGCCTGTGTTGACGGCCCCGAATTCGATGCGGCCGGTATTGACTGGGAAGAGTTGGTAAAAAGACTTGGTGGATATAAGGAGTTTGAGCAGAAGGCTCGAGAAGAACACGAATGCAGACTGGCAGGTAAATAATGACTGATAAAGAAAATAGATTTACACGAACCCCAATGTCGGAGCAGGACCCCAACATTCGTGCCCGCAATTTCGAAGAGGTTCCTCACGGTTATACAGAAGAGGAAGCTGTTAAGGAAGCAAAGCGATGCCTGCAATGCAAAAAGCCTTTATGCATGCAGGGGTGTCCAGTGTCGGTTAAGATCCCCGATTTTCTTGCTCTTGTCGCCGAAGGAAAATTTGCCGAGGCGGCTCGCAAGGTTAAAGAGACCAATGCACTTCCGGCAATATGTGGAAGAGTGTGTCCTCAAGAGGAGCAGTGCGAGGCAAAGTGTATTCTTGGGAAAAAAGGAGAACCGGTTGCGATCGGTAATCTGGAGCGTTTTGTGGCTGACTGGGAGCGCAATAACAGTGAAATAGTTCTGCCCGAAATGAAGCCGGCCAACGGGAAAAAGGTGGCCATTATCGGTTCCGGACCTGCCGGGCTGACCACAGCGGGCGAATTAGCCAAGGAAGGCTTTGATGTTACCATATTCGAGGCTCTCCATGAATCGGGAGGAGTTCTTGTATACGGCATTCCCGAATTTCGCCTTCCTAAAGAGATTGTAAAAAAAGAGATTCAATATCTTGAGAAACTCGGGGTAAAAATTGTAAAAAACTTTGTGGTAGGTAAAACGGCGACGGTAGATGAACTAATGAAAGAAGAGGGTTTCGATGCGGTTTTTATTGGATCGGGTGCAGGTCTTCCTTCTTTCATGAAAATCCCCGGTGAAAACGCAATTGGCGTATACTCGGCAAATGAGTATCTCACTCGAAGCAATCTTATGAAAGCGTACCTTGAAGACTCAAGGACCCCAATCATTCGTGGTAAAAATGTCGTAACTGTTGGCGGTGGAAACGTGGCCATGGATTCGGCTCGTACCGCATTGCGCCTGGGGGCGGACCATTCCTATATCGTTTATCGTAGAAGCGAATCGGAAATGCCCGCTCGCAATGCCGAGATCCATCATGCAAAAGAAGAAGGTATAGAGTTTAAACTACTGTGCAACCCCGTGGAAATTCTCTCGAATGAGCAGGGGTTTGTCAGAGCGATACGCTGCATTCGTATGGAACTTGGAGAACCGGACGCATCCGGACGTCGAAGACCGGTTCCTGTTGAAGGAAGCGAGTTTGAGATCCCCTGCGATGTGGTGATTATCGCAATCGGTAACAAGCCAAACCCTCTAATACCCGATACAACTCCAGAGGTTGATGTATCAAAATGGGGAACGATTGTAGCAAATGAACAGGATGGACGAACCAGCAAGAAAATGGTATATGCAGGCGGCGATATTGTTACCGGTGCTGCTACGGTTATTCTTGCGATGGGGGCCGGCAAACTGGCCGCCGAAAGTATCAAGAAGGATTTATCCTCGGAAGCCTGACTGAAAATAAATTTGAAAACTTTTTTGAAAGGGCGGCTTTTATGTCGCCCGTTTTATTTCCCTGCGGTGATTATTTTTGCGACAGCCTGAGAAAGATTAGCTTTTTTGTATGGCTTCTGAAGAAAATCCGTCCGATCGTACTTAAGTATCTTCCGTGCTTCTCCATCGATACTGTAACCTGATGATACCAGTACAGTCAAACTCTCGTTTATTTGGCGAAGTTTATAGAAGGTATCTACGCCCCCCAATCGAGGCATGACAAGATCCAGAATGACAAGGTTTATCTGCTTATAGTTATGCCTGTAATAGTTTACCGCCGCCTCACCATCCAGCATTTTTACCACCGAATACCCCAGTTCCTCAAGCATGTCTGAGGCCATTTCACAAACCAACATTTCATCATCCACGATCAGAATATTCCCCGCTCCATGAATCAGATCTCCCGATTCATGTGTCTTTTCAACATTAATCTCGTGCAATGGAAATAAAAGATTAAATGTGGTACCTTCTCCGATTTTACTCTCAACATCAATGGCTCCATGATGATTCTTCATCGTGCCGTATACGGCGGCAAGCCCCATTCCGGTTCCCATCCCCTGTTCCTTTGTCGTGAAGAATGGTTCGAATATGCACGGAATCACCTTTGAATCTATTCCGGTACCGGTGTCTTTGATTTGTATGCGCACGTAATGACCACCGCTAATGGAAAAACCGGTCTCAGCGAAATCATCGGAAGAAAGCACAACCGTTTGGGTTTTGAAAATCAACTCCCCCCCATCCGGCATTGCATCCCTGGCGTTTATGGCGAGATTAAGCAGAGCACTCTGGAGTTGTGACGGATCACCCAGAGTAACGGCGACCGCCGCATCCAAATGACGGCGGATAGTGATTCGCCGGTCGATAGTGTGCTCCAACATGGAAACGACTTCTCCAATAATGGAGTGAAGGTTTACAGGAACGCTTTGATAGTTGCCTTTGCGTGCAAATGCAAGTAGTTTATTGGTAAGGTCGGCGGCACACTGCGAAGAGCGAATAATGTTATCACAGTACCTAAGAAGGGACGTATCCTGATGTACCAACCCCCTTATGAGATCGGCATACCCCATGATGCCGGCAAGCTGATTATTGAAATCATGGGCAATTCCGCCCGCCAGTTTTCCGATCGCATCCATCTTTTGGGACTGTCGCAGCTGTTCTTCCACCCGATAGTTCTCGGTAACGTCACGAAACACCAGTACGACTCCGACGATCTCTTGATTCGCATTGCGAATCGGGGCACCACTGTCGGCGATCTGACGCTCTGTTCCGTCTTTTGATATCAAAACAGTGTGATTTGCTAATCCCACGATACGTCCCTCCCTCAAAACTTTCTCTGCCGGACTTTCCACCGATTGGCGTGTATGGGCATTAATAATTCTGAAGACCTCAGTCAGAACCTTACCCCTAGCCTCCTCAAAGCACCATCCGGTCAACTGTTGTGCAATCGGATTCATCCGGGTTATTTTCTGAGCGGAATCGGTTGCAATAACCGCATCTCCTATGGAATTGAGCGTTATGCTCAAATTGGTTTCACTTTCCCGAAGAGCATTTTCGGTCCGTACGAATTCAGTTACATCCTGGGTGAGTGCAAAAAAGCCGCACTTCTTTTGAAATAGCTCTTCGGAGGGCACATAAGTCACCTGAAGATCGCGCATCTCCCCGGTGCACATGTGGGTATGAATGTTAAAAGATACTCTTTCACCCGCGATTGCACGGTCGACATACGGCTTTGCGTGGGTGTAGTAGTGCTCGCTGACAATTTCCCAGGTTTTTCTTCCGACAATTTTTTCCGACTCCCAACCGGTGAGACTACTGTAGGCACGATTTGCATAAAGGTAGGTCTCATCCGCATCGACATGCGCAATCAGCACCGGCATATTGTCGGCGATAAGCCGCAGATGTCGATGCTTTTCCCTTGCTGTCTTCTCCGCCTCTTCACGATTTTTAAGCTCGGCTTCCAAATCCATGGTGCGTTGATTAACAGTCTTCCTAAGAGTTGAATTCCACAACAGTATAGCGGCAATAATCAGCAGAAGAGTGCCGCAGATGACGGCAACATAAAGCATTACCAAGCCAAAATTACTATGCTCTGCAGTAACCCCAAACCACTGCAGATATAGACGACGATAAGTGCCGTTTTGTCTGAGGATATTCAACCCTTCGTTAAGCCGGGTCAAAAGAGCCTGATTCTCTTTGCGAACGGCAAAACAGTAGTCATGCGGCGGGAGAGAAATTTTGCGCGACTCTATCCCCTCGAGACCATTTTTTTTAATCAGATATAATCCTTGAAGGTAAGCAAGTAACGCACAATCGTACTTTTCATTCTCCAGAAGCATTAAGGCATCGAGAGGGTTTTCAACAGTGACTGCCAGGGCGGAGGGAATCGAGCTTCGAACAAAATCGTGCATGATGTCACCCTTCTGCACCAGCACTTCCCTATGCTCGAGATCCTCGAGAGACTCTATTTTTGTTTTTCCGGTAACAAACAATGCATGCGAAACCTGCAAATATGGAACTGAAAATGCGAATTCTTTTTCCCTTTCACGGGAATAAAGCATTCCGCTGATCATATCAATTTCGTCATTTATCAATTGATTACGTACTGAATCCCAAACTCCCAGGGAAATACTCACATTAATGCCCGTTTGCCGGGCGATAGCATTGAGCAGATCGATGTCAAAACCTGCGGGATTACCGAGACTGTCCAAAAATTCATAAGGGGGATAATTATTATCACCGCGGGCAATTATGATGGAATCGTACTCGGAGAAGCCTGAGCCGGAAGAAAAAAGAATTAAGACCGTAAGTAACCGGAGTAATTTATTTCTTTGCACTCTTAATAACATCTCCTCAATATGCGGATGCGACTTAATAATGTTATATTTCGTTATGGTACTGTTTATATATTATACTATGCGGGAGCAGCAACAAAACAGTTTTTGCACTTTAAATATTTTTAAGGGCTTAAATACAATGTTCAATCGTTTCATAATCACCCTTTTTGCGGTGTTTCCTTCACTTGTCTCCGCTCAAGCACTGTCCACCGGTTCCATCATCGACAGTGTTGGCGCGGTATACGAAAAGATCAATCGTTTTGAAGCAAATGCTTTGGTTGTTAAAAGTACAGGGTGAGGCAGACACGAAAATACCGGTCGGTATTTATATATAGCTCCTGATTCAGCTGCCGTAATAATCGGAGGTAGGGTTTACACGGATGCCCAACAAAGCGGATGTTCTCAGTTATTGGAGCCGTTCACCGTTTTGGACTTCCCGATTCTGTCGCCGCAATCGATAAGAGCAATCGAGGCATACGATCCTTTACTGGAACAAAACGACGGTGATACACTTTTACTGTCTTTTACGAGGGGAAGTCGGAACTACTCCTATTTCATAGATCGTAGGGGCTGGGTTATTGTTTCGATTCAGCATTCAGGTGGATTCAGCGCAGATTATTATTATGATCAGCTTAACCAGTTTAAGGCCTTGCGGATGATCGCGTTAAATGGCGACACGACCTTGTCGCAAGGTGGTTACAGATTCAGCGATATTAGAATTAACGGCCAAGCCGCAATTACAGCCTTTTCATCGCCGGTCGCTCGATCGAAGCCCAAGGTTCGTTTTGAAGGGTCTCGGATAATCGCCCGCAGCCCTCTTGGGCGGCGGAAGGCGGAGGTAACAATCTACTCCCTTAAAGGTTCCATCCTGCATAATTCACGAACAAACGGCGGCATATTCACTGTTGATAGAAAGGACTTCGCAAATGATCCGTCACAAGGCTTTTACCTTATTACCTGGCAAGCTGCGGGACGTCAGGCGGTGCAAACCTTTTTTCTGCATAAATAGCAGCTTCACAAAAGCCAACATCATTAAGAAAGCTGCCGGTTCGACTGGATAATCCCTTTTTTGGCCCGAAACAAGCCTCCAGAAACAATATCCCCGTTTTATACCGGTAGTCTGGATTTGAGAGCTGTACCGTCTTTTTCATATCAACAGCTTCCACCTAATGCGCCTGAGCTGCTCCTGCGAGATCCGGTATCGTATTTAAGAGGAAAAACTCGATGACAAAAAACTACGAACTTTCCTTACTACAAGCGATCCAAATCATTCTGCTTTTTACTATTGCAGCTTTCACGCAACCCGCTTCACCGTCCGACTCGACAAAAAAGATGGTCGTTCATTTCTTCGGGTCCAGCCATTGCGGCGAATGTAACACGATAAAAAACGAGATTTTAAAACCACTTGCGGAGAAGTATCCGGACCGGCTGAATATTCGCACTCACGATATAGAGAATGAACAGGCGTTTCAATTGATGATGAAGATGGAGGAGCAATATAACGTGACCGAATCTTCTCCTCAAGAGCTTTTTCTTCCCGACACGGCTCTTCTTGGATTCGAACAGATCATGACTGACGGCGAGCGGATGATCGAGGACTATTTCCAAAGTCCCAAACTCCGGGGCAATAATGAAGTAACCGTAGACAGCAGCTCTTTTCAAGAAGATCTTCGTGAGAGATTTCAAAGTTTTACCTTCATAGGGATTCTGGCGGCGGGTCTTGTAGATGGAGTCAATCCCTGCGCCGTAGCCACAATGATTTTTCTTATATCTTTCTTGGCGACTCAAAAGCGAAAGCGCTCCGAGATTCTTGCGATCGGCATTTCATTTACGGCCGCGGTTTATGTCACCTATCTGCTTTTGGGAATCGGTGCTTTCAATGCCCTTACGATGCTTGAGCAGTATCACTGGGTGTCGCAGGTCGTAAGGTGGTCGGCGGTTGGTCTTGCCGGGATCATTGCCGGATTAAGTTTCCGGGATGCAATATCATTCAAACAAACCGGCAAAACCGATTCAATCAAACTGCAGCTTCCAAAGCCGATAAAGATGCGAATACATAGGGTAATCTCGGGTAATCTCAAAAGCTCACAGCTGGTTACTGGAGCAATGATTACAGGTTTTCTGGTGACTCTTCTGGAAGCAGTATGTACGGGACAGGTTTATCTGCCAACGATTATTCTTATGACAAAGAACGCGGAGACGGCGGTTACAGGATGGTTGTATCTTCTATTCTATAACTTCCTTTTTGTTCTTCCTCTGCTCGTAGTAATGATACTCGCCTACTTTGGTCTGACCTGGAATCGCCTTGCAAAGACTGCACAGAAGAATCTTTCGGGCATAAAGGTGCTTCTGGGTATTGTCATGATCGCCTTGGCGGTATTTCTCGCGATTGCCTGACAGCAAAGCAGGTTTTTGAGCCTGACCTGCCCAGCAGCTAGTTCAATCTTCTATCCTCCGAGAGCACCGCCGCAAAAAACTTCTCACCAAACCAGGGAATATCAACCTGCATCCCCTCGCGTGCTCCAAGAGCAAATATGTCACCTCGTGTAAAAAAGCGCTTATAAATCCGAATTGAGCTGCCGTCGGGGCGGGACCTGGTCTGAAAACCCTCTTTTTTCCGCTCTTGCTCCTGATTTTCCGCCCATACGCTATCCAGGAGAATGACCCGACCACCAGGCTGCAAGGATCCCTTTAAAAAGGAAAAGAATAGATGTTCATCCTCGATGGGGATATGACTGAGAAACAAACCAATTATTACAGTGGAGACCGATTCATCGAGAAAGTTCATCGCGAAAAGATCACTATGTTTGAATCGACATCTGTCTAAGCATCCAAGGTTGACCGCTCTTTCCCGTGCCTTTTTTAGCATTAAGGCGGATTCATCGACAAGCAGAATACGATCGGCTTTTGAAGCGTAGGTGTCCATCCAATAAGCCGAACCGCAGGGAATATCGGCTAAGGTTCCAGGTAATACGGCATCGGACACAGCCCCGCGAAGCTGCTGCATATCTTCCGTAAACTCTTCAGAGTTTTTATCGGAAACAGCCGCCTTTCCCTTGATATAATACTCCTCGTATTCTTCCGCCCGCTGGTTGTGATCAAAAATCAGAGATTCTTGCATACTCATAGTCCGTCTCCCCGAAAGTATTTCAATAAATCAAAACCAAATACCATCTTGTGTGCTTCTTTGGCAGAATCACCTGTCTTTAACGCGCATTTGTTGGTATGAGCATGGGAAAGATTAAACATTCATGACGGCAAATATAGTATGACGGAAATCATACCGCAAGTAAGAAGTACGTTAGAAGGCATCCGGGGGATTTATAGTCATTCGGTCTGTCGGTCTCCCAACCGCGAACAGTTTAAAAGAAGCAGACATTTGGACCAAAAACATGCTTCTATGGGGAAATGATCCGTAAGTGATAAGTAGTTACTTAAAATTTTTTAAGTGCTCCTTTGACACTCAAAGATGTGCCTGAAAATTTTTAAGTACTCC
>CAZPHU010000093.1:0-4116 GCA_964586285.1 uncultured Fibrobacterota bacterium
TCTGTTTGTTGGTTTCCTGAGTATGGCAGCGGCATTTAAAATGAGGCGAAAAAACTAAGATCGACCATATAAGATTGTTCCAAAGCCCCTCGTTGAGGGGCTTTTTTTATGTGTGCCGAAGGCGATCCCGACAGTTTAATTCACCTGTCGGCCCCTAACAATGCTGTTGCATTAAAATTGCCATTTGCGCCATCCATGACAAACGCACCCCCTCCCGCCCTCCGCCTTGGTAAGGGGGGGGAGCAAAACCAACGCGTTAAAGCCTACACCTTATCCCGCTTCAGCGGGATAAGGTCTGGATGGGGTGAGTTTCTCTCGTGTCAATCTTAATGCAACGGCATTGTCGGCCCTTAAGGGGAGGCAAATCATTTTAGTCATAGGTGCATGCTTTGGCCTTGTCAAATGCCCTTAACCTTCTTGACCTCGCTACTAACGTCGGACTAAATGATTAAACACTAACTAAGCGGTTCTGAGCGGATGAGTTTCGCATATACTGAGGCCGTAAAGGGTTGAGGCAATCGACTGGAATACCCTCAGAGGTGTTTCAGGCGATTGCTGTAATCCTTGTGTCATAAAAAAAGTACAAATCGCCTTAGCGAGCCGCAAAATCAGGACAAACATATCAAAGTACAGGAAAATGGTTTTTTGGGGGTAAGTTTAGATTAGATGCTCTTTGTTACCTCTTTTTTGATATCGTGCCTGATTATTCCGATTACAATTGAAACAGCCAGAAACATCTCCGTCGCCATTCCAGCATATGAACCTACAATGATATTATATAACAACCAGCATGGGCGTGGAAAGAGATTGACCGCTCTTACTGCAAAAGGCCTTTTCATCCACAATCCTATTGTTTCTGCAACCATTCCAATCATAGGAAGGAAGCTGTACCAACCCTGCCAGGAAAAAAGCCCGAAACCAACGAAAAGGAAAACAAATAGATAAAGAAGATATCTCCTCGAATCAAGCTTTTCCTCTGGCTGAAGCCTGAAAGTGATAGTTCTTGAAAAACCTACCAGGTTCATCGCGAAAGCCGTCCAGGCACCCAAAAGACCGAAATGGATTATGAAAAAAAACTGTGCTATACCAAGAAAGAGAAGTATGTCGGCCCTTTCCCTCTTTTGAAACGATATGACTACAATGCCAAGCCCGATAAACCCGGCGGCTTGAATCAGATACTCGTTAATAATTGCCCCCCCATGTTATTTTTTTCGAACATAAAAATACGTCTCTCAATTTCCGTACGCTAATAAAACAATGATTCGGGCGATTATTAATTTCGCATTCTGTTTTAAGATTTCCTATCGGTATCTGTCGGCCTCCTTAAGTATCATTAAAAACAATGCGGAAAATAGAATCCCTGGCGTGATAATCTGGTCGAGTGCTAAGGTGTGGCGAAAATCTGTGAAGAAAAGAACATTATACGATAAAAAATTTTATTAAACCGATCGCCTCATTCATGGTAAAAACCAGATGAGGGTTTAAAAGAATTTAAACTGACTACAAGCACGAAAAACGCAGCAAAAGCAATAATGTAACCACAAGCAGGCGCTGTTTATTTATATTTCAATAAGAACACATGTTCTAAAACAGTACTTTTTAAGACAGTAAAGCCGTTCATTAAATATTCTATATACGTACTATGCTGAAAAGCTTCTTCACCTCAAAGTGGTTTCTTTTATCTTTCCCGGCAGTAATCTTTGCCGCCATGCTGCCGTTCCACTTAAAAAAGGATCTGTCCTTTTTTCCGGGTGATACCGGGATGAGTCTTACAAGTTACCTGGATCCCGCCGATACTATGGACAGCAGTGCAACTATCATATCCGATTTTCAAGTTAGTAGTAGTACCATAGATATAGAATACACTATAGGTGATAAAAACATCTACCCGTTTGCCGGTTTTCAGTGGATTGTAAGGCAGGATCAATCATTCATTAATATTTCCGATTATGACCATCTGACCATCTCTTTTAATCCTTCAACTACGGAGGAAATAGTAATACTGATACTACAGGTGTTTACAGAAGGCTTTTCCATAATGGAAGATCGTATGACCTGGCGGTATTTGTGCAAGGAGCTTCCTCTTAAGGAGGATAAGCATACCTACTCCATTCCTCTCAAAGAGTTTCAGACTCCCATCTGGTGGTACAATCAATACAAAATCACCGAAAAAGAGGTCGGAACACCCAATCTTGCCAAACTTGGAATGTTGTCGGTTGAAGAGGGGTCCGATGAAATCGGCGTAAAGAAAAGAATGAGTGTACGCGAATTGCGGTTTCAGAAGAAAAACGGGCTCTACAGTGCGGGGATACTTTCCGGTGTACTCTTACTGTATTACGTGCTTTTTGGAGTAGTGATACTGGTCAGAAGAATAAAAGACGATTATAACACGCCCGTTGCCATACCCTACGAAAAGCTGCCTATAGCAGAGAATATGGCCGATGATGAAAAGATAATTTTCGAATATTTGGGCAATCACTTTTCCGATCAAAGTATGTCGCTGTCGAAGATGAGCGATTCTACCGGGATTCCAAGTAATAAAATCTCTCAGGTGATAAAAACCAAGTACGATCTCTCTTTTCGTCAGTATCTAAACACGATCCGAATTGCCGAAGCTAAGAGGCTTTTGCAGGAATCGAAACTTCAGATTTCCCAAATAGCATATAGGGTCGGGTATACAAATCTGACTCACTTCTGCCGGACATTCAAGAGCGTTACCTCTGTTTCTCCCAACACTTTCCGCCAGGAACAGCCCGAAACTACCGGCACACCGGCTTAAAAAATTCAGCCCTGCAATTTCAGTTGCAACATAACACTGCTGTCAGCTTACATTTAAGCCCATTTTTGACTATTCCGGATTGTATACCGGCATTCATTTTTTCCAATGTTCTTACAATTTCAAATGAGACAGGCGCGATATTGAAAATGTAAGTGATTTTGGAAAAATGTATGCATTGTCATATCTGTAGAAAAATCAAAGAAATATACAGAACCTCCATATTCTTTTTCCATCGTTCGAAATACTTTTTCCGATACTTGAAGATGGATACGAAAATGTCGGACCTTTTTCAAAAAATATCCTTTAAAAGAGGGTAGTTTTCCTATTGTAGCGATTTTTTATTCAAAAACCCAATAGGAGGACGGTATGAATGAGAAGTCCGTAACAATTTAAAATGAAGCGGAATTTGGTGTCATTGGTGTATGCCAACGAGTGTCAGTTACAGCCGATCATTTCGAGATATTGAATAAAATGTACAAAAAAACAAAAAAAGATACAAGCAAGCAACTTGTTATGAATAGAAAAAACGCCATACAATCGTTAAAAACAAAACTGATAGGAGGATGAGATGACTTATTCCTATAATATGTACAAAAAAACATTTATGTGCTTAGGGGCCGTCTTTGCACTTTTTCTGCAGAGCATGGGAAGTGAAACAGAGGTGATTCAGTCCTGGTTTGCGAATTCAATTGCCGAGACTCTGACAGTGTCCTACGATAAGCGAACCTCGGTGTCAGTGGTTGAGGATGATGAAAAAGAGAGGGGTGATGTATTGATGTGCCGGTTTGATGATCGCACTTATTCCGGTGTTGAGCTGAATTTGCCCGGTGCAAAAACAGTTGATCTCACCGATATGCGGCAAACAGCGGCTCTTAGTTTCCGGGTTAAAGGATTGCTGGGCAGGGAACAATTTCTGGTAAGCCTCATGGATTTCGGCGCGCAAGGGAAAAATAAAACCGAGGTAAGGTGTAATAGCAGCAATTACATACAGGTGACTACAAAGTGGCAAGAAGTCGTGATCCCTTTCGATGCAATTTCGGACCAGGGGGAAAGGTGGACAGCAAAAGAGAATGCGGTTGAATATGGACTAATCGACTGGAAGAATATCGCATGCGTTAAATTCAGCACCTTGAGGTCACAAAATTACGGACGATCGGATGATCGAATCGCTACACTCTTCTTTGATGATGTCCGCGTGGTGAACAGTCCCCAAAAGGTAAACCGGCCGCATGTGATGCCGTGGAGACTTCGCAGGGATTCGATTGTCGGACCGCCTGTGGAAGAGCAGGATGAAAGTGATATCATATTTTCTTTCCTGGGCAAGAAAATGGGAAAGA
>CAZPHU010000093.1:4216-13423 GCA_964586285.1 uncultured Fibrobacterota bacterium
GAGGCCGGGAAAAAGCCGGTTCCGATTTATTTCGCGGATGTGAAATTTGTAAAGAAATTGGATGCATTCAGCAACAAACAGTACTGGAGGGATTTTGTTTCCAACGAGCCGGATAAAATAATCAATGATTTCGAGAAACCTGTTTGCATAACCAACTGGATTACCAACATTTGTCCCCAGTCGTTCATGGAAATAACAAAGGACAAGAACGAAAACGACGGTTCCTCGGCCGTGAGGATGGATTACAGGATAGGTGTGTGGGGATCGATGGTGTACCCGATTGCGCATCATAATAAGTCTCTTATGGACTGGTCAAAGCACAGCGCCTTGAAATTCGATGTTTATTCAAGCGAACGTGCCCAAACCTGCATGGTGCTCATCGTTGATGGAAGTAATGAGGCGTGGAGCGCGTCTTATGAGGTTGTCGGAGGGTGGCAGGAGGTAACCGTACCATTCTCCAGGTTCAGGCAATTCGAATGGTGGCAGCCCGACAGTGTCGTGGTGAACGCAAGGATGGATATGGAGCAAGTTCACTCCTATGACTTTCGGCCGGGAGTAACCGGGCGTAAAGGAACGTTTAAACTTGACAATATACGTCTTACAAACGACTGCGAGACACAGGCTGCAAAGCCCGGTCAGGTTCGTGTGAATCAGCTGGGATACTTTCCCTATGCTCAGAAGCGTTTTGTGGTTACGGATTCTGCTGTTACCGATTTCGCTATTTTCGATGATCAAGGAAAATTCGTATACTCAGGGAAAGTAGAACCCAAAGGTTGGTGGAATACTTCCGGAGAGTATATATCACAAGGAAATTTTGTTGAAGTTACGAAACCTGGGCGTTATAAATTGATTGCAGGGAATAACGGTAAGGAATACGATGTAAATATCGGAAGCGATATTTACAGGTCGGCTTTTGATGCTTCAGTAAAAGCGTTTTACTATCAGAGGCTGTCCACGGAACTAACGCCCGAGTTTGCGGGAAAGTTTGCTCGGGAAAGCGGAATCCCTGATACCGCCTGTTCTTTACATGCCAGTACCGGAAAGAGCGGTATAATTGATGTGTCGGGCGGTTGGATGGATGCGGGGGACTACGGAAAGTATATAGTTAATGCCGGTATTTCGGTCGGGACTCTTATGGCATTGTATGAAATGTTTCCATCCGTCATGCACGATTCACTTGGCATCCCCGAGTCGGGAAATAAAATATGTGATCTGCTTGATGAGGTCAGATTTGAGCTGGAATGGATGCGGCGCATGCAGGATGATGACGGGGGTGTGTTTTTCAAGGTAGGGCCGCTTAAATGGGACGGCTTCATAATGCCCCATCACACCAAGAGCCGTCGCTATGTAATCGGCAAATCTACTGCCTCTACCCTTAATTTCGCCGCAGCCATGGCAATGGCCGGTCGAGTTTACAAAAGTGTAGATAGAAATTTTAGTAAAGATTGTATTAAGAGGGCTAAAGCAGCCTGGACTTGGGCTCGTAACAATCCCAATATAGGAGAACCTCTTGAGACTGGAGGGACAGGGCCGTACAACGATTCTAAATTTAAAGATGAATTTTTCTGGGCGGCATGTGAACTGTTTACCTCCACGGGAAAACGAGAATATAAAAACTATATAGAAAAGAATCTGAGAGAAAACCCGATTACCAAGGCTGCCTATTGGCGTGATGTTGAAAATCTGGGATGGTTTACACTGGTGACTCATTTTACCGGTGATGATTTCGAACCGGCGGAAAAGGGGCGTATAATGATACTGAAAACCGCCGACAAAATGGCAGCATTCATGGATTCTCTTCCCTATCGTTTGCCTTCGGAGATCTTCCATTGGGGCTCCAATTCCGATCAACTAAACTATGCTGTTTTGGGATGTTATGCATATCATCTAGATAAGCAACCGAAATACCTTGAATCGGTGCTGGACATTGCAGACTACATCTTCGGAAAGAATGCCGTGGGAATGAGCTTTGTTACCGGATACGGCACGAAAACACCTATGCAGCCGCATCATCGGGTGATGTCGCCGGACGGTATCGATGAGCCGATTCCCGGATTTCTTGTAGGGGGGCCAAATCAGGAGAGACAGGATGAGGTAAATAACGAACCTAATGTCTATTATCCTTTCAAGGAACCGGCACGCGCATACATCGACCGTATGGCGGCCTATGCATGTAACGAGATCTCTATCAACTGGAATGCATCACTCGCGTTTGTTCTTGGATTTATCAATCAGCATATGCAATAGTTTATCCCGGTACTCCTTCATCCATATCACAAAAAGACGGAGTCGCTTTATGCGACCCCGTCCATACAAATGATTTATAAACATGCGGTCGCTTTTCAAACGAGGTAAATTGTGCTTTATTCAAAGAAGAAAAACGAAAAAAATATATGCGTTCTTATTCTTTTTTTGGTGATACTCCCGAGCATTTCCTGCAAAGTTTTTGGCGACAAAAACAGTGATGCTACTGTCTGGTTTGCAGATTCGATTTCGGACAGTTTACTGTCTGCATATGGGCACCGTTCTTCGATTTCGGTTGTAAAGGATTCTGAAAAAGATCGAGGTACCGTTCTGAAGCTGACTTTTGACGATGACACCTATTCGGGTATGGAGATTATGAGCCCCGCTGAAAATGGAATCAATCTTGGCAGTATCAGAAAAAAGGGAGCAATCAGCTTACTGATTAAGGGGGATAACGGGAATGAAACCGTGTACATTGGATTTATGGACAGGGGAGATGATAAAAAAAACAAAACCGAGGTTAAGCGTACATCTAATCAAATCTTTACCGTCACTAAGCAATGGCAAAGAGTAAAAGTTCCACTATCGTCGTTTTCAGATGAAGGCAATCGATGGATCAACGATAAACAGGCTACCGAATACTCGAAAATTGATTGGGCAAAGATTTTTTCCATCACATTCAGCACCGACAAGGGGCAAAATTTGGGACGATGTGACGATCGGAAGGCCATTTTATATGTAGATGAAATTCGTTTGATTGACAGCTGTAAACAAAGATCCGACCTTATACCCTGGAGTATGTGTGATAATATCATTACAGGCCCCGACCTGCAAAAAGAGGAAAATGAACGTGTTTTGTTTCCTTTTTTAGGCGACAAGCCGGGAAAGTATACTTTTCTTTATACTTACGGTCCGCCTACCGATTATACTGTAATCTGTTCCCGTAAGCCCAAAAACAGCTCTATACTCGCATGCTGGTTTGATGATAGTGAATGGAGTGGAGTAACCTTGAGTAGAGGAAATAATCATCCCATAAATATCGCGCCGTATATGGAAACGGGAGGTGTTGAGTTCAAAGTAAAGGGGACTGAGGGAGGCGAGCAGTTTTATATAGGTCTTCTGGACGATGACTCCGACGGTGTGGATAGAAATGTTCAGTCCAGAGTAAAAAGCATGTCCGTTGTGAAGGTTACAAAATCCTGGCAAAGCGTGAAAGTTCCTTTCAGTCTTTTCAGCGAAATGGGCAAATGGTGGAATCCGCTCGCACATTATGAGGCAGTCGGAAAAATGGATTGGACCAGGATTACTCAGGTTCGCTTTTCCACCGACAGGTTAGCGAATAAGCATGTGTCCAAAGAGGGACGTAAGCCGGTTCCGATTTATTTTGCGGACATAAAATTCGTCAAAGACATCGAAGTATTCACCAACGAGCAGTACTGGGAAAAGTTTCACTCCGACAGCCCAGATAAGCTTCTGAACGATTTTGAGACCGCATTGTCGATATCCAACTGGTCCAAAAATCTTGATCCGAAGTCGATGATGGCCATAAGTAAAGGAACTAATTCAAAGGACGGATCCGAGGCCGTCAAAATGGATTATAACATCAAGGTATGGGGCTCGATGGTGTATCCAATCGCACATCAGGATTCATCTCTTATGGACTGGTCAAAGCATAGCGGTCTAAAATTTGACTTCTATTCGAGTGAAAAATCGCAAACATGTATGGTTTTGATTTTAGATGCAAGCCATGAAGCGTGGTACGCATATTTCGAAGCGCCCTATGGATGGAGCGAAATAAGTGTTCCCTTCTCAAAATTCGAAATATTCGAACAATGGCAGCATGAAATGGTTGATGTCAACGGAAAAATGGATATGGGAAAAGTTTATTCCTACGATTTTCGCCCCGGGGTGACCGGAAAAGAGGGGACAATCATGATAGATAATTTACGTTTGACTAACAAAGGATTCCCCCCAAGGAAGGAATAGATTTTAAAACGGGTCAGTCAGTAGGGTAATTTTCCTTATGCTCACAAGCCTTTAGTTGCTGCCGATTCGTCGTTGAAAGATTTCGCCGTCTTTGACAAAAAGAACAATTATGTGGTGGTATCTTTTCCACTATAGAGGGGAGTCTTCATGGCAACTCCCCTCGTTATATTTGCAGTTTACCGGTATAGATGGTCTGAAGATTATCGGTCAACCCAGTAAAAGCTCTCAGCAGGCCTTCTTGTTTAAGCACTCATTTATAGAGTGAAAAACCCCGTCGCGTAATGACTCGGGGCTATGCTGGTCGGGGTAGACGGGAGGAAGAAAGCTGACTGTGACTTTCGCCCCAAACCTGGGAAGTTTCGAGCCGGTGGGTAATGCGCGATAAGCACCATCGATGGCTACTGGGATTACGGGAACATTCAGCTCAGTACTGAGTATGGCAAATGTCTTCTTAAATTCTCCCAGTGCACCGTCCGCGGAGCGAGTTCCTTCGGGAAATATTATAACTTTCTTTCCTTTCTGAATGGCTGCCGCCATCATCTGAATCGAATCTTTGAGGTTCTTTTCCATATCCATGACGATGACATTATTGGTTTTTGCCAGAAACCGCAGGAAAGCATTATTGACATGCTTTTTCTTGGCGTAAAAGTAGGTGCTTTCCAAAATGTGCCTTCTCAGAAAAGAGGCGACAAATAAACCGTCCAAAAAGCTTTGGTGATTGGGAGCAATTATACAAGGCCCCTTGGGGACATTTTCGACACCTGCGGAACGGAAACGAAAAAGAACATGCAGCAGAGACTTGGATACACTTTTGATTATATTCTGGGTCGGCCATGTCGCGGGAAGCTTCACCTCTATCTTATCCTTTAGCGTCTCGCTCCAATTTATGGTCTCTTTTCGAAACCACTGTTGCTTTTCCCTGATGTATTCGGAGATGTGACGAACGGAGGGAAACGCGCTGAGTTTCTTTTCGTCAAGTTTTATGCCGAAGCTTTTGTCGATAAAACTGATCAAGCTGAGTTTGCCCAAAGAATCCAGCCCCAAATCAAATTCGATGTGATCGTCCGGGTGAATATCCGTATCGATCTGGCTTTGAAGAAACTCTTTTACCGCACGATATGATTCTGTTTGGCCCGAATCCGCCCCTCTCTTTCTATTTTCGGATTTGGATGCGTGCTCCTGAAGCCGGAATCGTTGGATTTTGCCGAGTTTAGTGCGGGGAAGTTCGTCTTTTACAACGGCAAATTTCAAAATCCGTTTATAAGGGGCCAACGAGTTGTTGAAAACCGAAAGTACTTCATCTCTGAAATATGCATCTATATCCTTTACTTTTAATTCGGTCAGCTGTTCATACCTGGGTACGACGGCAACATGAAGCTGGTTGTTATGAAGGAATATTCCCGCTTCTTTTACAATTGGAAAACGGTTGACAAACGCAGTTTCGAGCTCGACGGGATTGATATTTTTTCCGTTTGACAGAACCAGAATGTCCTTTTTCCGGGCGGTCAAATAGAGTGATCCGTCTTTAGCTATGTATCCTAAATCGCCGGTATAAAGCCACCCGTTCCTGATCACCTCTTTTGTTTCATCGGGTCGGTTATAGTAGCCTTTCATTACATTTTCGCCTTTAGCGACTACTTCTCCATTTCGTATCTCAACGGTCATGCCGGGAAGGGCTTTTCCGGGGGAGCCAATCCTTATGTGGTCGGGGCGCGTGAAGGTGATCATTGGAGAAGCTTCAGTCATCACAAAACCTTCAAGGACACTGAAGCCCAGTGTCTGGAAGAACCTGCCAACTGGTTTAGGGAGGGCGGCCCCGCCACTGACCAGATAGAGCAGATTACCGCCGAAATTTCGGTGGACTTTGCCGAATATTCGTTTGGAAAAGGCGCGGCTTTTAAGCAGCTTTGCAACCAGGAAAAACAGTCTGCCGATTCGATTCGCATCGATCTTGGCTTTGATCCCTTTATACAAAAGTTCATACAGCCTTGGCACACCAATCATTATGGCGACCCTGTTTTGCTGAAGCGTCTGGAGTATATCGGCTGATTGCATGGATGGCGCCATTACAACAGTACCTCCGACATACAGGGGAGCCAACATCGATCCGGCGAGTGGAAAGATGTGGTGCAGCGGCAAAAGCATAAGCACCTGGCGTTCGGCGGTGAATATCGGTACATCCCTGCAAACGCCGTTCAAATTCGCCAAAAGATTTCTGTACGACAGCATGACCCCTTTAGGACTTCCGGTCGTTCCGGAGGTGTAGATAATCAGGGCCGTACTGTCAATGTCTTGAGGAACATGCCATTGTATGTCGGTTGATGATGATTCGGGAAAAAACGCTTCCTCACCGAAAAACTGTTTCCGCGGTGAGTAATCGAGCGTCTCTTCAACCATCCCTATCTCTTTTTTTAACTTTGGACTGATAAAAAGCATCTGGGGACGACAATCATTGAGAATATAGCAAATATCTTCAACCGATGCAGTATGGTCGATTGGTACTACAACACAGTCGTTTTTCCATCCCGCATAGAATGCGGCTATCCATTCGATGCGGTTTTCGGAATAGACGGCAACCATTGAATAATTACTGTTTTGGAACAGCTGTGCATACTTTTGAATAAGTACAAAGAGCTCTTTATAGCTGTATGTTTTATCTTTGCTTATAACAGCGGCCTGGTCGAGATCGTTTGTAGAAATCATCTGATTACTTTAAAGATAAAGGAAAAGGTTTCGAGAATACTTGTCCGGTATTTTAAGGTTCCGTTGAGCCAACCAAGGTTACTGATTAGTGCGAAAGGGAAATGATTAAATTGCGGGGGAAAGATGTGTATACCTGAATATAAACACCTCATAAGTCCGAGATTGCCGATGAATAAAGAATCAAAAATCAAGTAATTAGAAAACACAAATAATACATAGAAGATGACCGGGCAAAAAACGAGTTTTTGTCAGACAGACAATTTAAAAGATACATACTGCCCGATGAACGGAACAGGTCACGCGAAATAATCTCATTTTCGGCCTCTTTGAGCGCAAGAACCGACGCTGTCGTTGCTTGTTCTGCCTTAAAATTAGTGATGCCGAAAATAAAGTTCCGTTTGCCCCCGAGCCTGCTGGTATTTTACTTTATTGATACACCTAATAATCTGCACTATCGAGAGTATCTGATGGCTTCGATTGAAAAAACTGAATTATTTGGCCGGTTGCACAGCATTTTCGGGTTTCATTCCTTTCGGATAGGTCAGGAAGAGATCGTTTCGGCGATTCTTGATGGGACCGATGTTTTTGCGGTGATGCCGACCGGTGGAGGAAAATCGCTCTGCTATCAACTTCCCGCCTGCATTCTTCCCGGCACCTGTATAGTAATCAGTCCCCTTATTGCTCTTATGAAGGATCAGGTTGATAATGCGGTGAATAACGGTATTGCCGCAGCTTTCATAAACAGCAGCCAGTCGGCCCGAGAGCAGCAGGAGATACTCGAGCAGGCGGAAAAAGGCGAGTTAAAACTACTGTACATGGCTCCCGAGAGGCTTTTGATGTCCAGGTATACATCTATCATAGATGCTCTGCCCAAAAGTTTCTTTGCCGTTGATGAGGCTCACTGTATTTCCGAATGGGGGCACGATTTCAGACCCGATTATCTTCAACTTTCCATTCTGAGTAAGCGCTACCCAAGTGTGCCCATTGCAGCCTTTACCGCAACCGCTACGCAGAGAGTGCAGAGTGACATAATCTCCAAAATGAATCTGCGTGATCCGTATCGATACCGAGCATCGTTTGATCGTCCCAACCTCTTCTACGAAGTTGTGCCCAAAACCAATACACTCAGGCAGATAGGCGAATTCATCAAACAACGACCCGGGCAGGCAGGTATCGTATACCGTACCTCTCGTAAAAGCGTCGAGAGCACCGTAGATTATCTTCAATCGATAGGTATAGATGCTCTGGCGTATCATGCCGGTCTGGATGATTCGATCCGCAAAAAACATCAGGAGAAATTCAACCGGGACACGGTTTCGGTAATTGTGGCTACCATTGCTTTTGGTATGGGAATAGATAAATCCAACGTACGGTTTGTGGTTCATGGTGATCTGCCCAAGAACATGGAAAATTACTATCAGGAGACTGGTCGTGCCGGCCGTGACGGTGATCCCGCTCACTGTCTTCTTCTGTTTGGGCGGGGTGATATCCCAAAGATTCGGTTTTTTATAGACCAGGTGGAAAACGATAATGAGCGAAACCGCCTGCTCGACGCCCTGAATAAAATCGTAAGCTTTGCGGGTATTCATGCTTGTCGCAGGAAGCAGATTCTGGCCTATTTTGGCGAAGATTACGGCAAAGACGACTGCAAAACATGCGACATATGCACAAACTCAGCTGAGACGGTCGATGTGACTATAGAGGCACAGATGCTTTTGTCGACAGTGTACCGGACGGGTAATCGGTTTGGCCGAATGCATATCATAGATGTGGTTTGTGGGGCGGATAACAGCAAAGTACGGGATTTTGGTCATGATCGTCTGAAATGTTACGGAGTAGGTAAGCATAAACCCAAAGTATTCTGGCGTCAGCTTGTAGATACATTACTTGCAGGCGGGCATCTTAGTCAAAGTGACGGCCGGTTTCCGGTGATCCAGCTTAGTGATAAGGCCGTACCGGTTCTCTTGAAAAAAGAAAAAGTTGTCATGCTAAAGCATCAGACGTCAAAGGGGAGGAGAAAAACTTCATTTGATTCCGCAAACTTCAATCAGTCTCTTTTTGACAGGCTTCGTGAAGTTCGAATGGATTTAGCCAGGGCGCAAAACATACCCCCTTATATCGTATTCTCGGATAAAACACTTCGCGAGATGGCGAGCAAATGTCCGATAACGCCGAGCGATATGTATGGGATCAGTGGTGTGGGAGAAAGAAAAATGCAACAATACGGTGACGATTTCATAAATGCGATTCTATCCTACCTGTCGAATTAGAATA
>CAZPHU010000094.1:0-8167 GCA_964586285.1 uncultured Fibrobacterota bacterium
AACGCACCCCCTTCCAAACCTTCCCCTTGGCAAGGGGAAGGCTTTAACGCGTTGTTAATCTAAGTGTTAGCTCCTCCCCCGTACCAAGGGGGAGGCTGGGATGGGGTGCATTTGGCCCCGGGAGGGGGCGCGTTTGGTAACGGAGTGAACAGGAAACGCAACGTTACCGGTGCTCATAGCTCTACATGACAGGGTATGTTTTCGACTGGTAGGGAGCGTTTCCTGTTTACTGATCCTTTCGCCCTAACTCCTATCCCTTCCCGGCGATTGACTTTCTGTGCCTGTTGGGGTATACTGAAGCTGTACTTTTCGGGGGAGAGACGATGAGAATTCTGTTTGCCGTAACCGTTTTTGCCACACTCTTTTTTGCCTGCATGGAGCACAGCTCTCCTAGGGAGGCCAATAATCTGCCCCCTTCAAACAAAACTTACGGCCTGGATTCCTCTTCCCAAAAGGCGGCCGAGGCGATGAGAAGCCTCTTTAAGACAATCGACAGCTCCATAAGTGCCGAATCCGTCCTCCACGATTCTTTCTTGCCTTAACTCCCTCACCTGATAAACCGTGAAAAAAACACCGGTCGATGTCATATCCGCGCCGATGCGCTTTTCTTCATCCTTTAGGCAAACGTATTCTCAACCGATTTGTACGTCTGTTGCATAGCAATAAACAGGCGGTATGTATCGAAATCACACGAAATCAAGGCAGTCGCATCCGGCATGAGGCTGAACATCTTTTGACCCTAACAGGGAGATACCTACATTGCACACACTCAAAAAAGCTTTTTCAGCGATGCGCTCGGCACGAGTGGCACTATTGTTTACTGCAGTCATTGTTGCCGTACCGGCACTGATTACCACCGTTGATGCCCGTCGTGAGGAAAGTTGGGAAGCTCTGGAGCGGGAGGTTAAGGATTCGCGCTATCCGGCTCATTTCCTGGATTCCCTTCACCGGGCAAACGGAGTGATGGACAACAGGGGGTTGAGCCCGGACAGAAAACTTCCGTTCCAAAAACGCGAGAAACTCGTGTTTGACGGGGGATTGGGAGCCATGCGGGCGGGGTATGTGGTGGTTGATGCCCAGAAAAACAACAAAACCAATACAATGGATATAGTCGGAAAGGCCGCGACCAACGGATTTGTAGGCGCCATCTTCAGGATACGCGATTTTGTGCTTTCGCGCATGGATGCCGACGGGGTTTATCCGCTTTTCTTCGAGCAGCATGTCGAAGAGGGAAAACATCGAGATAAACGCTGGACCCTGTTTGATCACAAGAGAGGAAAGGTTTTTACCGACAAGGACAAAGATAAACCGTCCAAAGCCTCTCCACTGACTCACAACTATCTTTCCCTGATCTATTATCTGCGAACGCTTGACTTTGCTCCGGGAGATACCTTCTCCATCAATTGCTTCGTTCATAAGAAAGACTACCCGATCCATTTCACCGTGATGGGTAGAGAGAAGATAAAAGTGGACGCGGGAAGCTTCGATTGTCTTAAACTCAAGCCGCGTCTTGTAGGCGAGGGCCGTGGATTTACGAAAAACGACCAGATGTATATCTGGGTTACCGACGATCACAGGCGTATGCCGGTGATGCTCAAATCGGAGATGTCGCTTGGAGCTTTGAGTGCCAAGCTGGTATATTACGAATCCGAATAGTTGAACACGAATCGGGCGGTTTGGGGCCGATGAGTCACGCAATCCCTTGAGGGAAGAAGGTTTGAAGCGATCGGGTGAGCTAATTCGCCCGCTTTTTGAATTGTTGCCAAAGCCTTTTGCCCCAAGAGATCGAGTGAATCGCCGGGAGAGTTCCGCTCGATTCGTTAGATGGGAAACCGACATTTACGATGTAGCTGGAGAAAGCCTTGATGCTCGACTGGATTCTTGCACTGGATCAAAGCCTCTTTCTTTTCTTTAATTCGACGATCGACAACAGGGTTTTCGACGCCTGGTTCGTGGCGGTCACTAACGGCAGGTTCTGGATCATACCCGGCCTGGTGATCGGGGCCGCCTATCTCAGAAACGGGAAAAAACAGGCGGCAATAAACATCGGTTTGATAATCGTAGCGATGTCCCTATCGGATCTACTCGGTTACCGCGTCCTGAAACCGATTTTCGGAAGGCTTCGCCCGGCTCATCCCGACTTCCTGATCGAGGGAGCGCGCTACCTGATCGGATATAAAACCTCACTTTCCTTTCCATCAAACCACGCCATGAATGCCTTCGCGGTATCGAGCATCCTGATTCTGCTTCACCCCCGACACACCGGGTGGTTTCTTTTTGTTGGCGGCTCAGTTGCTTTTTCACGTGTATACGTGGGGGTGCATTATCCGCTTGATATCGGAGTGGGGGCTGTACTTGGAACCGGGATAGGTTTAGGAGTTGTATTTACCTTTAGGTACATTACCTCTCGGTTGAATCAGAGGCCCGTCGTGCCGGAAGAGACCGCCTCGGGGCAGGCAAATTAGAGCAAGGTTTGAAGTTTAGTCGTCAAAGCGACCGAAGATCTCTCCCTTTTTTATCTCCATAGCTGTCGTATATGCGTGCGGTGAATGAAGAGCCGCGTAAAATTCGCTGATTCTGATAGTTCCACCTCTTCTGTTGTGAAGATCCTCTACGTACATTTTCGAGCCAAGCGGAGGCGACCAGGCGCTGTCGGCGGCGCAGACAAGATAAGTCGCATTACCTTCTGCGTATCGGCTGAGCCTAACCAGAGCATTATCGGTTCCGTGAATGGTGGTGGAATCGTTTGTGCGGTACAGATCGATCCTCAACTGATCTCCTCTCCAGGTCCTGCTTTTGCCGTCGAAATCGCTCGAGAAAAAGTACATCCTGATCGTGTCGCCTACTCTTTCTATCGTGTTTGGTTGGGATCTGTTGCCGGTAAGCTTATGAAAGTCCTCATTGAAGTAGCCGGTAAATACTACCACAGGCTCATAATCCAATGATGGAAACGAATCCAGGATGCCGCAGCCGCTCAAAGAGTAGACTAAGAGGACAGCGGCCAAAAGAAGTGGTCTGATGTTTCCTTTTCTCATATAGATATTCTATAAACAAAGCTCATCGTCGGCAACAGCGGAGTGTGAAACCGGTTTCTTTGTTTCTCGTTTGACCGGTAAAGGCAATCGACGTCTGGTGGTTCTGCTTTGAGTGGGTTTTCTGGGGCTTGACCTTTGGTAAGGGCGCGTTTTTACTTTGTCTTAGTGTTTTCTTTCCTGACTCCTTGATGCTCGATTCTTCGTCTTTGCAGTACCTTGTGAGGACAACCATTGGAGCGAAGTTTGCTTCTATTGAGCTTGGGAGTCCCACGTTTTGTGATTCCTCTTTGAGTGGGTGTCGGGTTGGATCTTTTACAATAGCGCGATTTTGGTTAGTCTTAATGTTTTTGTTACCCGACTCCTAGATTATTGATTTTTTTCTCCGGCTTGCCGGACAGCCGGTTTACCGAATTTGGAAGGTCTCTTGTGATGAAAGTCTTTATGGTTGAAGATCATGAACCGATGAGGTTGATTGTTAAGATATTGATGAGAAAAAACTACCCGAGTGTGACGGAAATCGGAGAAAGCGGCAGTGCGGAAGATGCGCTTAAACAAATACCTTCGTTTCATCCCGATCTTCTGCTGGTGGACATCTCGCTTCCGGGCATAGATGGAATAGAGATGATTCGTCGTCTGAACTCCATTGCACGGGAGATGAAAATACTTGTGGTGACCGGTCACGAAATTGCCCTCTATAAGAATGCGGCTCTGGAGGCGGGGGCTGACGATATCATCTCCAAGTCAAACAGCCATGATATGTTAAAATCCATAGGGAAATACCTGCACATGATGGAAAGCAAGCACTGAATTTGAATCGGAAAATCTCATCGAGGATCTTATGAAATCCCTCTCTCATCTACTCTGGATGCCCGCGGGTTTATTTATTGGTTTCCTGCTTCCCTTTGTTTTCGCCGACAGGCTTGACCTCCCCCAAAATCTCTACTACCTGATTTATTTCATTTCCGTAATATCTTTTTTTATCCTGTACGTTCGCAGGACAGAGCTGGATTTGCAGGAATTTTTAAGCAGGCACCTGGGATGGGCTCTGACTCTTGGGGTGATGGTCGGTATCGTCATGATGCAAAATGTATTATCCCGTCCCGAAACAACCGCTGTGGAGGGGGTGGGGTTCTGGTGGGATCTTTTTTGGCGGGGGCTGGTATACGGTACCGTTGACGGTCTGCTTTTGTTTGCGTTTCCCTGGCTTGTTGTATGGAGGGCATTGGAAGCGGGAAAACGAAACTACTTTGTTAAGATCGTGGCGGGTTTAGCGGCGCTAATCTGCATCCTGTTGATTACTACAACCTATCACCTGGGATATCGTGATTTTAGAAACAAAAAAATTATCCAGTCTGCTATAGGCAGTACAATCACCTCCGTTCCCACAATTTTTTCCGCCAACCCAATCGCATCGGTCATATCCCACATTTTCCTTCACATAACGGCAGTTGTACACACACCGTACACCGAGATGTTTCTTCCTCCACATCGGGCGGATGAAAACCTTATGAACGCCGAAAAACAGTTCTTGCCTCCGGAGGTGGACAACTGAGAAGGTACTTTACCCTTACTTGTCTGTTTATCTACTAAGCTTTCTTCATACGTTAGTCTATCCGATCCAAAGTAATGTTTCAGAATTTGAAACACTTTTTGCCCCCGCTCTGTTGTTGGTTGAAACAGTTAAACCTATATTAGTTATGGAGCTCCATGAACCGGTTCTAACTCTTTAAGGCTGATTAAGTGTTTTTGATGTGAATCCCTTGATTTGGGGATTAGGCTTTTACATTTAAACAATGGAGATATCTATGGGCAGGAAAAGAACTGCAATTACCAGTCTATGTGTTGGTTTGTTTATGGTCGGGGCGGTATCACAGGTCGCGGCCGGTTGGGAGCCTTATCAGGGCAAGGATGCGATGATAAGTGCGATGGCAAAGAAGGGGCATGATGAGAGCATGGCGGTGGTGGGCTATACAAACGGTAATGTATACCTTACCTTTAACGCCAACACTTCCAGTCCCAACTGGATTCGTCTGGATGAAACTTATTACAACGATTTGCCCGACCTTCGGGTCGCATCCATTGCGATAAGCCCTTTGGATAATCAGACTTTTTATGTTGGTTTTGTTGGAAGTCATTATCCAAACAAACTGTGGAAGACCGGCAACGGCGGCGAACAGTTTACCAACCTCAATTTCGGTTATGCCGAAATCCGCGGTATTTCAGTGAGTCCGGCCGACGGCGGCAGAACCGTGTTTGTCGTTACATCTTCGGGTGTAGTCGTGAGTCAGGACTACGGCAACTCCTGGTCAACCGCAAATGCTGACGGCGGGCTAAATGTTCCTATGCCCCAGGGAAGTCGTGTGAGTGCGGTGGCGGTTCATCCGATCTATTCCGATATGGTTGCTGCTGGCGGCTCAAACGGTGAAGTTTTCTATCGCCGCTCAAGCGGCAACTGGCACAGACTCGACGAGGTTACATACCCGGGTGCCGCCGATCTTCCCGACAAAATAGTAAATAAAATTGAGGTTTCCAGATCACATGAACTGGCTCTTTTGGTTGCTCAGGGTGGAATCGGAAGTAACGACCGAAACAACCTGTGGGAAGGGCAGATGTCAACCTCCGGATTTTTCTGGGATAATGAGCAAAGCGACAACCTCCCCAGAGGAAACATGTACGGCTTCTATTCCAACCCACACTCCGGGGAATTGTATGCCGCCAACATGTTTGTCGCTGCTTTTAAGCCTGCGGATGTATGGCTTACCAGCAAGTATGGACTGTCGGTGACTTATAAGGACGATAACCGCTACAATTTGACAAACACCAGCGCGGTACGTCCGATGTTTAAGATCGTCAATGAGGGTGACCAGACGATCGCCATGTCGGATCTTGAGATACGCTTGTGGTATACCGTCGATGGTGAGTACCAGCAGCAATTCTGGGCCGATCATGCGGATGTCGGAGCGCATAACGTCAACGGCAGCTTCATTTCTATTCCTGCAAAACCGGGAGCCGACTACTACCTTAAGGTTAAGTTCTCAGGTGGTGCCGGTAACATTGAGCCTGGTTCCAACAGCGGTGAAATCAAAACCCGCTTCAACAAGACAAATTGGAGCTCGTATGATTTGACCGATGACTTTTCATTCTCAAACAACGATGACTATGTAAAGAACACAAAAGTAGGTCTTTACTACAAGGGGAAATTGGTTTGGGGTGTTGAACCGTAGCATATCCCGCAACGGCACACGGCAAATGGGGGCGCGTCTATGTCAGACGCGTCCTTTCTTGCGAAAAAGGGGTCTATTGAAATAATCGCCGCTTTTTCTATAGCGTTTGAATCCGGTTTGGTCCACCTTCTTTCGCCTCCAAAAAGGAATCGGCGAAAATTGCCGAAAACGGTTCTATGAATCGAGTATGATTTTGCTATCTCCTGGTAATTGTCAGCCTCGGGATACGGACCGTCCAACTTGTGGATAAGGGAGGACAGTACCATACCTTACAGATAAATAGAACAATCGTGTTCGCTTCTCCGACTCATCACCTGTTCCTATTGGAAAAATAAAAATATTGTGTACACCAGTTTAAAGAAATATATCTAAAGTCGACGCCACTGATGAGAATATTTTATTGCTCAATTTCCCGCAAACTGGTTATTTGTGTGAACTTTTGACGGGTATGCTTTTTGCAACACACAACCGATGTAAGCCGATTCGCCTCTTAGGGGAATAAAAAATCAGACTGGTGCATCGCTATGTTTAACAATTACTCTAAAAAGTCCGCCTTGTTTTATAAGCTCTTGTGTACCGTTTTCCATGCGAGTTTTCTTTTCTTATTGGTGAATTTGTACGCTCGCTCTTTTGCCGCCGGCGATCAGCTTCATCTGCTTGTGGAAGAAAAATACAAAACTTTCTACAAGATTGCCCGTTCTGCAATCATGAGTTTGCCGAAGCCAAAAGCCTGGGAACGGGCGGTTCCTCAGGTGCAGAGAATAACCATAAACTCCTCCTCCGATACGACATCGCAGCCGGCGCTATTTTTTGATTCCGGATCGGACAAAAAGAAGCCGCTTCTTTTAGTGCTTCACAGCTGGAAAGCAGATTATCAACAGCAGTTCAGTATTCCGTACGGAGTGTGGGCGGTAAAAAATGACTGGGTGTTTATTCATCCGGACTATCGCGGCGAGTTCAAAAGCCCTCAGGCCACTGCATCGGAGTATGCTGTGCGTGATGTTTTGGATGCCGTGGAGTATGCGCGCAAAAACGCTAACGTGGATGATAAGCGGATATACATTGCGGGGTTTTCCGGCGGGGGAATGATGACTCTGATCATGGTGGGCAGGTATCCGCAAATATGGGCGGGGGCGGTTGCCTGGGTGCCGGTTTACGATCTGGTGCAATGGTTTTCTACGACAAAAGGAGCCGTTCACGACTATTCCGGATACATCAAAAAATCCTGTGGGGGAGAGCCGGTCGGGGAAACGGAGGCAAAAGAAGAGTGTCTCAGGAGAAGTCCCAGCAGTTATTTGAAAAATGCCGCCAAAAAGAAAGTAAATGTCTATATAGCCACCGGCATTAAGGACAATTTCGTTCCTCCCAGTCATTCTTTTCAGGCATTTAACGACCTTGCCTCCCCAGGCGATAGGGTATCGGTCGAGGACATGAATTTCATTGACAAGCACAACAGGCTTCCCGATCACATGAACGGCACCTACCACGACAGCCTCTACACTGACGCGGGAGTTAACCTAATCTGGGAGAAGAGTTCAAGGAATGTTGTCTTAAAAGTACATGACAGTAAGCACGAGGTCATATATAATGCGGGGCTGCTTTGGCTCAGCCGACAGAGAAGGTAATCAGTATATACAATCAACGATAACACGCCCGATACGAAGCGAAAAAGGTAGCATACTCTTGTGCACAGTCAACCGGCAAGGCAAGACCCCGTAAGGACGGGCCTTGTGCCCGTCCGCCTTGGCATACCGTCCGCCTGGGCATACCGTCCGCCTGGGCAGTGCCGTCCGCCTGGGCAGTGCCGTCCGCCTGGGCATGCCGTCCGCCGGGGCCGTGCCCGTCCGCCTGGTCTTGTTACACTGGTCTTGTTTGCGTCCCCGACAGTGGCGTTTGTTCACCTCGTCG